>JAFBAF010000012.1 GCA_019247895.1 Parafilimonas sp.
ATATTTGATGTGAATAATAGCAATGTACTGTATTATTACAGTAACAGTTAAATATATAAGCACTTACATATTTCTCCTGTATTGTCCGCCAACTTCATATAATGCATGTGTAATTTGTCCCAGCGAACAATACTTTACAGTTTCCATTAACTCTTCAAAAAGATTTCCATTGTTAACAGCAACTTGCTGAAGCTTTTTCAAAGCGTCTGCGCTTTTTGAAACATTACGTTTATGAAATGCTTGTAGGTTTTGTATTTGTTGTTCCTTTTCTTCTGTTGTCGAACGAATAACTTCTGAAGGTGTAATAGTTGGCGAACCTTTTTTATTGAGAAAAGTATTTACGCCGATCAACGGTAACTCACCTGTATGTTTTTGATGTTCGTAATGCAAACTTTCTTCCTGTATTTTATTGCGTTGATACATTCTTTCCATTGCACCCAACACACCGCCACGTTCTGTTAAGCGGTCAAATTCTGCCAGCACTGCTTCTTCAACCAGATCAGTTAATTCTTCAATTGCAAATGAACCTTGAATAAAATTTTCAGTTTTTGCAGAACCTAATTCGCGATTAATAATTAATTGAATGGCCATTGCACGCCGCACACTTTCTTCTGTTGGTGTTGTAATGGCTTCATCGTATGCATTTGTATGAAGCGAATTACAGTTATCATAGATCGCATATAAAGCCTGCAATGTTGTGCGTATATCATTGAAATCAATTTCCTGCGCATGCAATGAACGACCAGAAGTTTGAATATGATATTTCAACTTTTGTGAACGATCATTTCCTTTGTATTTATACTTCATTGCCTTTGCCCAAATGCGTCTTGCCACACGACCAATAACACTGTACTCCGCGTCCATTCCATTGCTGAAAAAGAAAGAAAGATTTGGCGCAAAATCATCAATGTTCATTCCGCGGCTTAAATAGTATTCAACATATGTAAAGCCATTTGACAGCGTAAAAGCAAGCTGTGTAATCGGGTTAGCACCAGCTTCTGCAATATGATAACCGCTGATTGAAACGCTGTAAAAGTTTCTTACTTTCTGATCAATAAAATATTGCTGCACATCGCCCATTAATTTCAACGCAAATTCTGTTGAGAAAATGCATGTGTTTTGCGCCTGGTCTTCTTTTAAAATATCAGCCTGCACTGTTCCTCTTACCTGGCTTAGTGTGGATGCTTTAATTTGTTCATACACATTTTTTGGCAACACTTCATCACCACTTAATCCTAATAATTTTAATCCTAAGCCATTGTTGCCTTCAGGCAATCTTTCAGGAGATGAGGGATTATAGTAAATAGGTTTTGATTGATTTGCAAACTTCGAATTTATAAGTCCATCGACCATAGACCATTGACCATTGTCTGTTATCCATTTCTCGCATTGCTGATCGATTGCAGCATTCATAAAGAAAGCAAGAAGCATCGGCGCCGGTCCATTGATCGTCATGCTCACAGATGTTTTTGCATCGCATAAATCAAAACCGCTGTATAATTTTTTTGCATCATCAACTGTTGCAATGCTTACGCCGCTGTTGCCAATCTTTCCATATATATCAGGGCGATGGTCAGGGTCTTCACCATATAACGTTACGCTGTCAAATGCAGTAGATAATCTCTTTGCTGGCTGATCTAATGACACATAATGAAAGCGTTTGTTGGTACGTTCAGGTGCGCCTTCACCTGCAAACATTCTGGTTGGGTCTTCACCTTGTCTTTTCAATTCAAATACGCCTGCAGTATATGGAAATTCACCAGGCACATTTTCTTGTAATTGCCAACGTAAAATGTCGCCCCAATCTTTATACTTTGGTAAAACAAGTTTTGGAATTTTTGTTCCGCTTAACGAAGTTGTAACAAGTGATTGTTTGATTACTTTATCACGAACTGTATATTCAAAAAAATCTGCGCTGTATTTTTTTTGTAATGATGACCAATCATCAATCAGTTTTTTGCATTCAGGATTTAATTCATCAAGATATTTTTTCTGAATCAATATTAACTCATCGTCATTCTTCATTTCACTTAACACGCCATCGATCTTATACAACTTAGATGCTATTGTGCATTGCTCATCAACCCAATTATCATATGCTTTATTGCTTTCAACGATTTCAGATAAATAACGAACACGTTTCGGCGGAATGATCAATGATTTTGAAGTTGTATCTTTTATATGATGCACTTCGATCTTGCCAAAATCAACTTTTGTTTTTTCTTCAACTGTGAGCATTATTTTTTCAAACAATTCATTGATGCCTGCATCATTAAACTGCGATGCGATCGTTCCTACAACAGGTAATTCTTCATTCTTTGCTTCCCATAAATTGCGATTGCGCTTATATTGTTTGCGCACATCATTCAATGCATCTAATGCACCGGCTTTATCAAACTTGTTAATGCAAACAATGTCTGCATAATCCAACATGTTTATTTTTTCTAATTGAGATGCTGCGCCATATTCGGGCGTCATCACATACATGCTCACATCGCAATAATCCAAAATAGATGCATCACTCTGACCTACGCCAGCGCTTTCCAAAATAATAAAATCAAAATCGGCAGCTTTACAAATTTGCAATGCTTCTTCAACTGCTTTGCTTAATGCAGTGTTATCATCACGTGTGGCAAGGCTGCGCATATAAGCGCGTGTGTTGGAAATTGAATTCATGCGAATGCGATCACCCAACAATGCTCCACCTGTTTTTTTACGTGACGGATCAACTGAAACAACAGCAATTGTTTTATCAGTATAAGCATTCAAATAACGACGAACAATTTCATCTGTTACAGAAGATTTGCCTGCGCCACCAGTTCCGGTAATTCCTAAAACCGGTATTTTATTTTCCTTCTGTTGACCGTTGACTATTGACTGTTGACCGTTCTCTGCATTGGTAATTTTCCTCGCAATCGTTCTAATGTCTTTTACTTCACCAAGCGTCATTGGTTTTTTATACTCACCATTTCCATTCAATACAAAATCACATTGTTTAATCACATCTTCAATCATTCCTTCCAAACCCATCTTTCTGCCATCATCAGGCGAATAAATTCTTGTGATGCCGTAATTCTGTAGTTCATTTATTTCCTGCGGAAGAATGGTTCCGCCGCCGCCGCCAAAAATTTTAATATGCCCGCAGCCATTCTCATCAAGCAGATCTTTCATGTATTTGAAGAACTCAATATGACCGCCCTGGTACGAAGTAATTGCTATGCCCTGCACATCTTCTTCAATCGCACATTCAACAATTTCTTTTACGCTGCGGTTATGACCAAGATGAATAATTTCTGCGCCTTTGCTTTGCAAAATGCGGCGCATAATATTTATGGCTGCATCGTGACCATCAAACAAAGAAGCGGCAGTAACAATGCGAATTTTATTTTGAAGTGTATAAGACATACAATGGAAATTGCTGCAAAAATAACTGATTGCTTTCAAAGGTGAACAGTTGTTAGTTTGATCATTTACAACAACGGTTATGCACCTTTTTTTACCATTTAAAATTTGAGGTTTTTTATTTAAACCGGGAAATGTACTTTGGTAGTATTTCTTCGCTTTTCTCACACTAAAAATTATCGTATGCAAAAATCAAGGCTATTACTACTTTTCTTTTTACTGGTATGTTATTTTGCAAATGCCCAATCAAATACTGTAGTTACCGGAACAGTAACTGCTCTTGATACAAAACAGCCGCTTGAAAAAGCATTGGTAAAAGAAAAAGGCACATCAAATCAAACGCTCACAGATGCCACAGGAAATTTTTCCATCACTTTATCACACCATAAAAGCACTATTGTAATTTCTTTTATTGGTTATGCTGATAAAGAAATTAATGTAGAAGGCTCGCAAACGGTAACCATACAGCTTGATGTTTCCGGCGCACAATTACACGATGTGGTAGTTACCGCATTAGGTATTAAACGAGAAGTAAAAACATTAGGTTATGCTTCGCAGCAGGTAAACTCCACACAAATAACAGAGGCGAGGCAACCTAATTTAATTAATGCATTACAAGGTAAAATTGCCGGCGTAACTATTAATAGTTCAGGCGGTGGGCCGGGGCAAGGTGCAAGTATTTTAATAAGAGGTGTTAATTCAATCGATCCTTCTGCCAATAACCAGCCGCTTTTTGTAATAGATGGTTTGCCGGTTGATAACAGCACATTTACAACCGGAACCTCTGGCGATCGTGGTGCCGCTTTGCCTAACCGTATGGCGGATCTGAATCCTGAAGATATTGAAAGCGTAAACGTTTTGCGTGGTGGCGCGGCTACTGCCTTGTATGGTTTGCGTGGTGCAAATGGCGTTATCGTTATCACTACCAAATCTGGCCAGGCCGGTAAAATGCGCATAAACTTCAATGCATCTTATAACATCGATAATGTTGATAAGATACCTGATCTGCAGCTAAAGTATACTATGGGTTATGGCGGAACACCATCAGATTATGATTCTACCAGTTTTTGGCCGGCATGGGGACCAACAGTTGACCAGGCAAGAAAAATTGATCCCACTCATCCTGCAACATTATTTAATGATTGGAAACATGCTTACAATACAGGACATCAATACAGATCGGGTTTAAGTTTTTCAGGCGGAAGTGATAAAGTAACTTATTCATCATCGTTTTCTTACTTAAGACAAAACGGTGTAATTCCATTTACTTTTTACCAGGATATTAATGCAAGATTGAATGGCCAGCTTAAGTTTAGTGATAAATTTAAAATGGGTACTTCATTATACTATACTAATACAAACGGAAATTTTTATGATGCCAATCGTTACAATGAAGATCTTGTTTATTGGGCGCCGAGATGGGATGTGCGTGATTACTTAACACCGCAAGGCACCATGAAAACGTATGGCAACGACAACCCGGTTTACCAGGCAGCAACTAACAAATTTGGCTCGCAGGTAAATCATATTACCGGCAGTGTAAACCTTACATACACACCCGCACAATGGTTTACTGCAACCTATTTATTTGGCGTTGATGAATATGGTGATGCACGTACTGCAACTGCGCCAGGCGCAGTTGGCTTTCCCGGAGAATTTATTGCAGAAGATAACCAGGATTATGGTGGCCAATACGGAACTGGTTTTGTGCATGAATACCAGCTTAATTACCGTCAATATAATTCAAACCTTTTACTAACTTTCGATCATACATGGGCAAATAAATTTCAAACAACATTACGTTTAGGTAATGATGTACTCGATCAAAATTTAAAACGTACAACTGCAGAAGGCAGCGGGCTTGATGTTTACAACTGGTTTTCGTTAGCAAATGCAAAACATAGTTATATTGATGAGTACAGGCAGAAGTACCGCATCATTGGCTTATATGGAGATTTTACTGTTGGTTATGATAATTTTTTATATTTCACCGTTACCGGAAGAAACGACTGGACATCTTCGCTTGAAGCAAATAACCGTTCTTTCTTTTATCCTTCTGCAAGCTTGAGTTATATTTTTTCACAACAGTTTAATATGCCTTCATGGTTTACTTATGGAAAGCTTCGTGCTTCGTTGGCTGGCATTGGTAAAGATGCGCAGCCATATAGCACAAGCATTACTTATGCGCCTGATGGCTCTCCTATTTCATATAATGGAAATGATGTAATAAGATGGAGCCGCAGCGATGAAGCAGGTGTTGCAGATCTTCGTCCTGAAAAAACACAAACTTTTGAAATTGGAACAGACCTTAGTTTTTTCAAGAGCAGGCTTGGTTTTAATTTCACATGGTATAAATCAAATAGTAAAGACCAGATCATACCAGTTTCTACTTCAACTACAACAGGCTTTAGCTCTATCACTTTAAATGCGGGTGAAATAGAAAACAAAGGCGTTGAATTTACAGTGAATGCAACACCGGTGACATCTAAAAATTTCAAATGGGAAATTTCAGCTAATCTTTCCTCAAACCACAATAAAGTGCTATCGGTATATCCGGGTTTGCAAAGCATTTTTATAGGAAGTGTTTTTGGTTATGGAAGATCAACCGTGAGCACTTATTATGTGCCGGGCGAATCAGCAGGAGACATTTGGGGAACGCCAATTATTCGTTATGGAGATGATCCTAATTCTGCACACGCGAATAAAAACCTGCCAATGCTTATTGGTGATGATGGCTTTCCTGTTTACCCTGATGCAACCAATCAGAAAATTTTGGGCAATGCATTTCCAAAATGGGTTGGTGGTATCAGCAATACTTTAACTTACAAACACTGGAGTTTATATTTCTTATGGGACATGCAGGCTGACGTTCAAAAGTTTGATCAGTTTAGTAATTTTCTTGCAGCTTTTGGTGAATCAGCTATCACATCAAATCGTGATGAAACAATAGTGTTTAATGGTGTTACTGCAGATGGAAAACAAAACTCAAAACCAGTTTGGCTTGGGCAAGGCACAGGACCAGATGGTGTTGATTATGGTAATGGATATTACAGAAATGTTTATCGTGGCATCTCTGAAAATTTTGTAGAGAATGCAGCCTGGCTAAGATTGCGAACAACTACATTATCTTATGTATTACCTGGCAAAATATTCAATAGATCTTTTGTGCAAAGCGCCACACTTTCAGTTACAGGTACAAACCTGATATTAATTACAAAGTATAAAGGCTTCGATCCTGAAACAAGAAGTGACGCACCTGCCGGAAGTAATTTGGTTATTAGTTCTGGCTTTAGTTATCCGGCATTACGCAGTTATATATTTTCTTTAAATATAGGGTTCTGATTAATTCAATCTTTTTGTAACACTAAAAACAGTACAATGAAATCATTCAAATTATATAAACACTTTATCTTTTTTGGCTGCGCAGTTATATTGCTAAGCAGTTGTAAAAAATATCTTGATATCAATCAAAACCCAAATGCAGCATTGCAACCACCGATTAATGGTTTGCTTGCAAATGTTACAAACACTGCTGCCATAAATGTGTACAGAATTGCAGACTGGACCTCTTACTATACTCAATATTTAGCCTCTGCAAGCGTGGCAAGCACAGTAGATACTTATGATGATGTTGATGCGAGTGGCGCATGGGATGGCTATTATAATATAATGACTGATCTGTATGATATGAAAAATTTTGCTGCGCAAAGAGGCTTGAATGCATACATTGGTGTGGCTGATATTTTAATGGCGTTGCATATTAATATGGCATCAAATGTTTGGGGCGATATTCCATATTCAGATGCTTTTTTGGGTGTTCAAAATATTCATCCAAAATACGATGATCAGCAATCGTTATACGATACATGTCTTCATTTATTAGATGCAGGAATTGCAACGTTGCAACAACCTGATGCAGATGGAGAGTTAGATCCGAATAGTGATTTCATTCATGCAGGAAGTGCTGGTGCCTGGATAAAAACAGCACACGCTTTAAAAGCCCGCATGTTGAATCAAATTTCTAAAACATCTTCTTATAATCCAGATGCTGTGTTGAGTGAGCTGAGCCAGGCATATACAAGCAATAATGATGATGCACAGATCACTGCATTTGATGGATTCAATCCATGGGCACAAGAAGCCCATAATAATGCCGCATTATTGCTGGATGGCTGGTTATCTGCATACTTTATAAATGCAACAAACGGTACTACCTATGGCATTTTTGATCCGCGACTTCCGCTTATTACCGATACAACACAATATGGAGATTATCGTGGTACACCAAATGGCGCCGGGCCTGTTGGCGATGTTACCCAGCACAACGAATGTTATCTTGTTACAGACGGCTGGTATTCTTCAGATAATTCACCGTTAGAAATTATAACTTATACTGAATGTAAATTCATACAGGCTGAAGCTGAATTTAGAAAAGGCAACAATGAAGATGCTTATAATGCATACATCGCAGGTATTACAGCTAATATGCAAAAGTTGAATGTTGCAGATACGGCAATGCAAAGGTATTTATCAGAACCGGGTGTTGATGTTGGGGCAGAAAGTTTGACTTTACCGCTAATTATGAAAGAGAAATATGTTGCTTTATTTTTAAGCCCTGTTACATGGGACGATATGCGACGCACTGATTATAATTATAAGGATTTTACGCTACCACAAAACGCCGTGTTAAGCACTTTCATCAGGCGACTGAATTATCCCGTCAACGAAATTTCAACTAATGGAGACAATGTTCCTTCTGTTAAGCTTGACGACCATCTTTGGTGGGATCAATAATTAATAAATTACTTAAAGCAAAAGCCACTCAAACAAGAAGTGGCTTTTTTATGAACTCTAAAATGAAAAAAAACTACAACCCAAAATGCAATCAGTTTTCTGCATTTAAAAATTTATGAACTTGTGCTGCGCATTCTCTTCCTTCATTTATTGCCCAAACAACAAGCGATTGTCCGCGGCGCACATCGCCTGCAGCAAATATTTTGGATTGATTGGTTTGATAAGTTTTATTATCAGCCTTTACATTTTTTCTTTCATCCAGGTCAATATTCAAACTGTTCAACATGCCTTCATATTGCGGATGAACAAATCCCATTGCTAACAAAACAAGTTCACATGGCAATTCTCTTTCACTTCCATAAACTTCTTCAAAACCTGTTGCTTTCCCATCATCAGAAATTTTCCATTCCAGGTTTACCAATTTCAATGCACGCAGGTTTCCACTTTCATCATGCAAAAATGCTTTTGTTGCAATAGCCCATTCGCGGTCGGCACCTTCTTCATGTGATGAAGTTGTTTTCAATATCATTGGGTAAGTTGGCCACGGCATGTGATGTGTTCTTGATTTTGGCGGTTGTGGCAGCAACTCAATTTGGGTTATTGATTTTGCGCCTTGTCTTCTTGCTGTGCCGATACAATCACTTCCCGTATCACCGCCGCCAATAACAATTACATTCTTTCCTGTTGCAACAATATTTTCATAAAACATATTGGATTCAACTGTTTCGCCTAAATGTATTGTTGGGTTAAGATTAGCGTTACGCTTATTTTGTTGCTTTAAAAATTTCATTGCAGTATAAACTCCTTTCACGTTGCGGCCTTTAACGGGTAAATCTCTTGGCACTGTTGAACCGCCAGCTATTATAACTGCATCAAAATTCTCCAGAACTTCTTCCACAGAGATATTTACACCAATATTTGCGTTGCATTTAAAAGTTATTCCTTCTTCTTCTAATAATCTTAGTCGCCTGTCAACAACCCATTTTTCTAATTTAAAATCAGGAATACCATAACGTAACAAACCACCGGGTGCATCATCTCTTTCAAAAACGGTAACAAGATGTCCTTCATAATTTAATTGCGCTGCTGCTGCAAGACCTGCCGGTCCTGAACCAATCACCGCAACTTTTTTTCCTGAACGAATATTTATTTTTTTTGGTTGAACAAACGCTTTGTCAAATGCAATTTCAATAATATGTTTTTCAATTTCTTCGATTGTAACAGGTTGCTGATTTATTCCCAACACACAAGAACTTTCGCAGGGTGCCGGACAAATGCGGCCGGTGAATTCAGGAAAATTATTGGTCGCACTCAAAATTTCATACGCTTCCTTCCAACTTTGTCTGTACACTGCGTCATTAAATTCAGGAATGATATTTCCGAGCGGACAACCCTGGTGACAAAATGGAACACCACAATCCATACACCGCGCAGCCTGGTGATTCAGGTCTGTATCGCTGAATCTTTCAACAAACTCGTGAAAATTTTTTATTCTTTCTGCTACCGGAATTTTGGGCGGCGCTTCTCTTTCAAATTGTAAAAAACCTGTTGGCTTTCCCATTTAAGTTCTAAGTTTTAAGTTGTAAGTTTTACGTTTAACTCTCAACCTTCATTCCCACGAAGGCGGGATCTTTTTTTAATGTATCAGGCATTTGCATTTACAAATTCTTTCTTTCCCATCAACACTTTTTTATAATCTTTCGGAAATACTTTTATAAAATTCTTCAACTGGTTTTCGAAATCATCTAACATAAATTTTGCCACGGTACTTCCTGTATTTGAATAATGTTTGTTGATTAATTCTTTCAACACACTTTCATCTTCTTCGTTCACCGGATCTAAATCAACCATTTCTTTATTACAATTTTTTACAAACTTTCCGTTCACATCATATACATAAGCAATTCCACCACTCATGCCTGCTGCGAAATTTTTTCCTGTATCACCAAGAATAACGGCAATACCGCCGGTCATGTACTCGCAACCATGATCGCCAACACCTTCCACAACAACCTTCGCTCCTGAATTACGCACACAAAATCTTTCACCGGCCTTGCCGCGAATAAATGCTTCACCGGCAGTAGATCCATAAAAAGCAACATTGCCAATAATGATGTTTTCTTCGGGAACATATTTGGCTTCGTATGAAGGATAAATAATTAATCTTGCTCCGCTTAAACCTTTTCCAAAATAATCATTTGCATCACCTTCGAGTTCCAACGTTAAACCTTTTGTTGCAAACGCACCGAAACTTTGTCCCGCTGTTCCTTTAAATTTGAAATGAATGGTGTCATCAGGCAAACCTGCAGCTCTGTGCACTTTTGTTATTTCGTTTGATACAATTGTTCCCGTTGTACGGTCAGTATTTTTTATGTCAAACTCAGCAAATATTTTTTGCTGATGATGAATTGCAGGTTGCGCTTTCTCCAGTAATTTCCAATCGAGAACATCGGTTAACACATCATCTTGTTTTTCGCTGCAATACAATGATGTGTTGATTGATGCAGGTTCTTTATAAAGAATATCAGATACATCAATGTTCTTGAATTTCCAGTGATTGATGTTGTCCCGTTTTTCAAGACAATCAGTTTGACCAATCATTTCATTCACTGTTCTGAAACCAAGTTCAGCCATTATTTCTCTCAACTCTAGCGTGATGAACCTGAAGAAATTAATCACATGTTCAGCGTCGCCTGTAAATCTTTTTCTCAACTCTTCATCTTGTGTTGCAACACCAACTGGACAAGTATTCAAATGGCATTTGCGCATCAGAATACAACCTTCAACAATTAATGCTGCCGTTGCAATGCCCCATTCTTCAGCACCTAACAAAGCTGCAATTGCAATGTCTCTTCCAGTTTTCATTTGCCCATCAGCCTGCACAACAACTCTGTCACGCAATTTATTTTTCACCAATGTTTGATGTGTTTCAGCCAAACCTAATTCCCATGGCAAACCTGCATGACGAATAGAACTCACAGGCGAAGCACCCGTTCCTCCATCATGCCCTGAGATCAACACAACATCTGATTTTGCTTTTGTGACACCCGCAGCGATTGTTCCCACACCAGCTTTGCTTACAAGCTTCACACTTACTCTTGCATTTCGGTTTGCATTCTTCAAATCAAAAATTAATTGCGCTAAATCTTCTATAGAATAAATATCATGATGCGGTGGCGGAGATATTAAACCAACGCCGGGCGTAGCGTGACGAATTCTTCCAATCCAATCATCCACTTTATGTCCGGGCAGTTGACCACCTTCACCAGGCTTTGCACCTTGCGCCATTTTAATTTGCAATTCATCAGCTTCGGTTAAATACAAACTTGTAACACCAAAACGCGCAGAAGCAATTTGCTTAATTGAACTGCGCATCGAATCACCATTTGGTAAACGATTGTAACGCACATCATCTTCTCCGCCTTCACCTGTATTACTTTTTGCGCCGAGACGATTCATTGCAATTGCTAATGTTGTATGCGCTTCCCATGAAATAGAACCGAAACTCATTGCACCAGTTGCAAATCGCTTGTAAATATTTGCTGCAGGTTCAACTTCATCAATAGAAATTGAAGGGCGATTTTTTCTGAATTTGAATAAACTTCTTAATGTGCAAGTTTTTTCGCTTTGGTCATTAACAAGCGCAGAATATTTTTTGAAGATCTTGTAATCATTCATTCTTGTTGAATATTGCAACAAGTGAATTGTTTGCGGATTGAATAAATGAAACTCACCTTTCTCACGCCATTTATAAACACCGCCGCCTGGCAAACGTTCAACAACATGTTCTTTTTTGCTGAATGCATAAAAATGTTTCGTCAGCACTTCGTTTGCAATTTCATCCAACCCCATTCCTTCAATGCGGGAAATAGCGCCGGTAAAATAATTATCTACAACATCTTTATTCAATCCAAGTATTTCAAAAATTTGCGCGCCCTGGTAAGATTGCAAAGTTGAAATGCCCATCTTTGAAAACACTTTCAACAAGCCATCATTCACAGCTTTGATATAATTTTTCTTTAACTCTTCATCACTTATTTCAAGAGGCAATTTTCCATTTTCCTTCATATCTTTTATTGAAGAAAAAGCGAGATAAGGATTGACAGCAGTTGCGCCAAATGCAACCAAACATGCGAAATGATGCACTTCCCAAATATCACCGGCTTCAACAATAATTCCAACTTGCCCGCGCAAACCTTTTCGAATAAGATGATGATGCACGGCAGCCGTTGCGAGCAAAGAAGGTATCGGCGCATGTTTCGAGTCGATTGCACGGTCTTGCAGGATCAACACTTTGAAATCCTCATTCACCGCATCTTCCGCATAGCGGCAAAGTCTTTGTAAAGCTGCTCTTAATGAACCAGCCTTTCCATCGGCACGGAAATAACATTGCAATGTTTTCGCCTGGAAAATTCCTGTATCTATGCTGCGAATTTTTTCCAACTCAAAATCAGTAAGTACAGGTTGCTTTAATGCAACGCTATGACAAGCCAGAGGATTTTCATTCAAGATATTTCCAATATTACCAACAAAGGTTGCAAGCGACATTACACTCCTTTCACGAATTGAATCAATCGGCGGATTAGTTACCTGTGCAAATAATTGTTTGAAGTACGAACTTAAATGTTGCGGCTGATCACTCAACACAGCAAGCGGAATATCTGAACCCATCGAACCAATAGGTTCTTTTCCATCTTTTGCCATTGGTGCAATAATGTTATCAAGCTCTTCCGAAGTATAACCAAATGCTTTTTGATATTTGAAAACCTGTTCGTGTTTTAATGGTGAAAATGTAACCCTTGGTTCAGGCAATTCTTCCAAACGAATTTTATATTTATTTAGCCAGTCGCTATAAGATTGTTGCGAGCAAATGCCTTTTTTTAACTCATCATCGCTGATAATTTTTCCTTGTTCCATATCAACGATGAACATTTTGCCGGCCTGCAATCTCCCTTTTTCAATAATAGATGCAGGCTCAATGGGCAACACACCTGTTTCAGAAGCCATGATAACACGACCATCTTCCGTAACACAATAACGTGAAGGCCGCAAGCCATTTCTGTCTAACGTGGCGCCAATGATATTTCCATCAGTAAATGTAATCGAAGCGGGTCCATCCCAAGGCTCCATGAACGCGGAATGAAATTCATAAAATGCTTTTTTGATTGGATCCATCAATTCATCCTTGTCCCACGCTTCAGGAATCAGCATCATCATAACATGTGGTAATGAACGGCCACATAATGTGAGCAGTTCAATCATGTTGTCAATACAAGCAGAATCGCTTTGATCAGGCGTTACAATAGGTAACAATAACTCCATTTCTTCCTTTGTAAAATATGGAGATGTAAACGATTGCTCACTAGACTTCAACCAGTTTAAATTTCCCTGCAATGTGTTTATCTCACCATTATGTGCTATGTAACGAAAAGGTTGTGCAAGTTTCCATGAAGGAAAAGTATTAGTTGCGAAACGCGAGTGCACCAACCCAAATGCACTTACTAATTTTTCATTTTGCAAATCAATAAAATAATTACGCACTTGTTTGCTGGTAAGCTGGCCTTTATATACAACAGTTTTGTGTGAAAGCGAGGCGATGTAAAAATCAACCGGCTGCTTGCCTATTTTTTTATTTATATAATGTGTTGCGTAATTGCGCAGCACAAATAACTTTCTTTCAAATTCATCATTGTTATGAATATGATTTGGACAACGAACAAATACATGTTCAATATGCGGTTCAACACTTAAAGCAGTAAATCCAACTTCTGTATCGTTAACAGGAACTTTTCTGAAACCAAGAATTTTCAGATTGAGTTTTTCTGCACACTGGGTAAAATATTTTCTGCATTCGTCAATAAGATATTGTTCTTTTGGTATGAACAAAACACCAGTACCGTATCTTCCAAATTCCGGTAAGGCAAAACCAAGCGTTGCACATTCGTCAACAAAAAAATCATGAGGAGTTTGAATCATGATGCCGGCCCCATCACCAGTATTATTTTCACAACCGCAGGCGCCGCGATGCTCCATGTTTTCAAGCACCGTTAATGCATCAGCGATTGTTTGAAAAGATTTTCTGCCATTTATATTGGCAACGAAACCAATCCCACACGCATCATGTTCGTAAGACGGATGATATAATCCTTTATTATTAGCCATAAGCATATGCTTTTACAGAATTATTTTACAATAATCATTTTCTTATGGCAGGCAAGGTTTTCAAGGTAATGAAACGAAGCGTTAACAGATGTTAGTTTGATTTATAAATTTGTCACAACTGTGCAATAATTATTTAAACATTGATAAATATTAATTTATCCTAATAAGATTTAGTATTTATCTAATGAATATGCATAAAAAAACCACAGCGTTTGCTGTGGTTTTTTATTGCGCGAGGCAAATTAATTTAGTTTTTCTACCTGCATATAATTTAATTCAACAGGCGTAGAACGGCCAAATATTTTTACGATCACTTTTAATTTTTTCTTTTCATCAT
>JAFBAF010000053.1 GCA_019247895.1 Parafilimonas sp.
TATTATAAAACGCTTAGTTTGGGAATATGCTGTATTTACTGCGGAAGCAAATAATTTTTTTGGGTTTCTTATTTACAACACTTTCATCAAAAGCTCAAAAAGATCTTAATCGCCCTGATCATGATAATTTGCCTTATTATTTTGGGCTTACGTTTGGGTATGCCAATATGAATTTGCACACTGAAAAAGATCCGCGCTTTTTGCAGTATGACAGTATATTGTCAGTTGATCCCGGTTCAAGCGGCGGATTTTCTGCGGGCTTATTAGGTACATTAAAATTGAGTAACAGGTTTGAATTACGAACGGCCCCGCAACTAATAATTGGTGGCGCCAAAACCTTTACTTACTCTTTAAAATATCCTAATTCCCTTGAAGCTCCCATTGAAAAGAAAACACTTACCTCAACTATTTTTACATTGCCCATACAGGTAAAATTTAATTCAGACAGAATAGATAATTTCCGGGTGTATATGCTTGGGGGTTTAACTTATGATCTTGATCTTGCAAGTAACTCGAATGAACGCAATGCCGAAGACCTTATAAAGCTTAATAAAAAAGATTATTCCATAGAAGCCGGAGTTGGATTTAATTTCTTTTTAAAGTTTGTTACCGTATCACCCGAAATTAAAATTCATTACGGACTTACAAATATTCACGACAGAGATCCTGATCTTAAATTCTCGAATGTGCTTGGCAGTCTTCAATCCCGCATGATAAATTTTTCCATTAATATAGAACCTTAATGCGAAGCTGGTTTTGAGGTTGATGAAGTAGTGGTTGCAATTGTATTTTTCTTTTTTGTTCGCTTAATTCCAAGAAAGGGCTGCATATAAACGGGAATAATTTGCCTTTTTTTTGCAGCCGGAACCAGTATTGGTTTCTGAAATTCTACATAATAAATTTTCAACAAAATAAAGAAGTAGGAGATAAGCAGCGGGCCGAATATCAAACCTAAGAATCCAAAATATTGCAAGCCTAATATCACACCTAAAACGGTAATTATAGGATGCACGTCTGCCATTTTTTTTGCCAAAACAAAACGTACTACATTATCGAGCATTCCCATCACTAAGGCACCATACAATATCATAAAAACACCTTGCCAGGTATGGCCCAACACAAACATATAAGCAGCAACCGGCACCCATACAAGCCCCGTTCCTACAACCGGAATAAAAGAAGTAAAACCTGTTATCACTCCCCAAAAACCAGGTTGAGGTAAACCTATAATCCAATACCCTAAAAAACCTGCAAGTCCTTGCACAACTGCTATTGAAGGAATACCTACAGAATTGCTAAAAGTTTGTCGTACTAATTCATCTCCAAACAGTATTATTTTATCTTTTTTGAAAGGAAGGTATAAAAGCACAGCAGCTTCCATACGGTTCATATTTATCATCATGAAATACAAAAAAAAGTACATCATGATAATGGTTGAAACAAACCCGAGGCTTTTGTTTAAAACTACTTTCAGCAGGTCTGAAGCTGTTGATTTAATAGAGTTTAGTGTATCATTCGAGATAACGCTTACATGATATTTCTGCTGTATTACATTATCAACCTGTTTTAGAGAATTCGTAATTAAATCAGGATTTGTCAACACGGCACTAATCTTGTTATAAAGCAAGCTAACAAGCACTGCTACTGGTAAAAGAATAAGGAAAAAGGAAATAATGATCACAAGAACAGCGGTCATGCTTTTGCTCCATTTTTTCTTTTTAATGAGCCAGCAAGCAAACGATTTACTTAAAATATAAAACATTAATGCACCAAGAAATGCCGGAAAAAATTGCCATAAACTTGCAAATAAAAAAAAAGCAAAAATTATAATGATGGCAAGAAATATATATCGGTTAATTTGCTTGGTGAGCGGATTTTGCATAAACGAATTTAAATAATGAACATTTTATTTATCAAATATTCATCCAATTAAATCTACAATTATGAATGCATCACAAAAATTTTTAGGCGGAATCATTTTAGGCGTTGCCGCCGGCGTTGCCATCGCTTTATTTATTAATAGCGATAAAGGCAAAGATTTGCTTTCTGATGTAACTGATGCAGCAGGCAATGCATCAGAAAATTTAAAAAACAGGTTTTCTGATTTTGAAAAACAAGCTAAGGATTTGCTTTCAAAAGGCAAGGCTTTTGTTGATGACATTGAAGGGAAAGTAAAAGATTTTGCAGGGTAACTGTTTGCAGGTAAATTGTAAATAAACATGCATGAATACAGACAAATTAAATACCGAGGAAACAACGGCCGATTATTTTCAGGATATAAAAACAAAAGCCACACAGTACGTGCAGCAGCGCTTATTGCTTTTTCGCTTGCAGGCAACCGAGAAAATTTCAAAAATTGCTGCCACAATTATTACCACAGTGTTGCTTGCAGTAATAGGTTTGTTCCTGTTAATCTTTTTAAGCGTTACAGCGGCTTTGTGGATCGGCGAAAGTTTGGGCAGTAATGCAGCGGGGTTCGGCATTGTTACAGGTTTTTATTTGCTTGTATTTTTGTTTGTAATGTTTGTTTTGAAAAAAATATTGCAGAATTCATTTATTAATAAGTTGATAAGATTATTTCATAAAAAAGATTAAATATGGCAACCAGGATTGTAAATGCAAACGGTGTATATGATCTTTCAAATGTTACTAATCTGAAAGAGCTTAAAGAAGAAATTGAATTTTTAAAGCAGGGAATAAAAAAAGATGAAGCAGAACTGGAACAACGTTTTCGCAGGGTGCCTCAGCATTTTGTAAAATCGGCTGCCAATAATTTGCTTCCTTCTTTTTTGAATAAACTTATTGCAAACGGTACATGGAAAATTTTATTAAGCAGCCTGGCCATGTTTGCCAATCCTTTTTCAAAGGGATTTAATTTTAAAAGAAATATTGTTGGTTCCGCAAAAAAACTTGGTGTGGTTGCCTTATTAAAAACGGCATACGGTTTCTGGAGCAAAAAACAGGCGGCAAAACGGCATCCTGCAGAAATACAAAAACCAGCTGTTACAACGCTTAAATCAAAAGTATTTAAGAAAGGTTAGCATCTTCGGTATCTAATCTTTCTACTTCCTGTATTCCGTTTAATTGTTTAAGTCGCTGCACAAGTTCATCCAGTTCTTCTTTATCATGAACGAACACCTTTATCATTCCTTCAAATAAACCATCACCTGATTCAATTGTTAGTGCCGCAATATTAATGCGCAGCTCGCCGCTTATAACATTAGTGATCTTATTTATTACACCCACGTCATCAATACCGATTATTTTCACGCCTGTCAAAAAAGATATTTCCTTATTCTTTGCCCATTTTGTTTTTACAATGCGGGGAGCATAATTGGCCATTAATCTCGCAGCATTCGGACAGTTTGTTCTGTGTATGATAAGGCCTTTGCCGGTACTTACAAAACCAAACACATCATCGCCCGGGATGGGGCTGCAGCATTTAGCTAAGGAATATTTTATTTTATCGCTGCTTTCACCGAAAATAATGAGCTCCGAATCTTTTTTAGGAGCGGCTTTAACATCAGGCTCATGTTTAATATCGGTAACAATTTTTGCCGGTTTTATTAATTGAAGCTTATCGCCTAAAACCTGGAATTCTTTTAATTCTTTAAGATCGATTTGTTTAATTGCTATGTTATAAAAGAGGTCAAGTTGCGAAGGGATTTTATAAAAGTTCACCAGCTCATCAATATTCTGCTGATTGAATGATACGCCTTTCCCTTCTAATTTGCGTTGTAAAATTTCCTTTCCATCGTCTGCTACTTTTCTTTTTTCTTCTTTCAAAGAATCTTTAATCTTGGTTCTTGCTTTGGCTGTAACAACAAATTTTAGCCAATCTTCAGATGGCCGTTGCTTGTTACTTGTAATAATTTCAACCTGGTCTCCGCTGCGCAGTTTATGGCTTATCGGCACTAACTTATGATTTACTTTAGCACCAATACAACGGCTGCCTACTGCTGAGTGAATTGCAAACGCAAAATCAAGCGCCGTACTGTTTACGGGGAGCATTTTTACATCACCTTTTGGTGTGAATACATAAATTTCCTCGGCAAGAAAACTTGTTTTAAAATCCTGTAAAAAGTCAACGCTGTCAGTATCCTGGCTGCTGATAACTTCACGTATTTGCGAAAACCATTTATCAAACCTGTCTTCATCGGCGCTTCCTTCTTTGTATTTATAATGTGCTGCTAAACCTTTCTCGGCAATCTCGTTCATTCTATTAGTGCGTATCTGCACTTCAACCCATCTTCCCTGCGGGCCCATTACGGTTGTATGCAATGCTTCATAGCCATTACTTTTAGGATTGCTTATCCAATCACGTAAACGTTCCGGCGAAGGCAAATATTCATCTGTAATTAATGAATACACTTTCCAGCATTCTTCTTTTTCTTTTTCAGGCGATGAATAAACGATAATACGAATTGCAAATAAATCATATACTTCATCAAAATCAACACCTTTCTTTTTAATTTTGTTCCAGATGGAATGAATGCTTTTTGGCCTGCCATAAATATCAAACTCAAAGCCCGCCTTTTTTAATTTATCTTTTAATGGTTTGATGAATTCATTTATATAACGGCTGCGCTCTCTTTTAGTTTCAGAAAGCTTTTTTGCAATATCCCGGTATGCTTCAGGCTCGAGATACTTCATGGAAAGATCTTCCAGCTCGGTTTTAATATTGTATAAACCCATTCTGTGAGCAAGCGGCGCATACACCCAAATCGTTTCACTGGCGATCTTTAATTGTTTTTCACGCTTCATATAATCAAGCGTACGCATGTTATGTAAACGATCGGCTAATTTTATTAAGATAACCCGCGGGTCATCGGTAAGAGTAAGCAGAATTTTTTTAAAGTTCTCAGCTTGCTGGCTTGTACTTGCATCTATAACATTTGAAATTTTGGTAAGACCATCAACAATGCGGGCAATCTCTCCTCCAAATTCTCTTTCTACATCTTCGATGGTTACATCTGTATCTTCAACTGTATCGTGCAACAAAGAACAAATAGTTGAACGCACACCCAACCCGATTTCTTCTACACAAATTATTGCCACTGCAATTGGATGAAGAATATAGGGCTCACCGCTTTTACGGCGCATGGTTTTATGCGCATCAGCAGAAATTTCAAAAGCGCGGCGCACCAATTCTTCGTCGCCCTTTTTAAGTTTAGGG
>JAFBAF010000067.1 GCA_019247895.1 Parafilimonas sp.
TTATTGGCTGTCACTTTAGTGTTTTAAACTGTTCGAATTATAGTTGGTTACTAAGGTGGAAAGTTTCTTGTTTGCCACTTTAGCTCAGCTGGTAGAGCAACTGATTTGTAATCAGTAGGTCGTTGGTTCGATTCCGACAAGTGGCTCTCTGTAGCTGCTTTAGCAAATACCGGGCAGATGGCCGAGCGGTTAAAGGCGACAGACTGTAAATCTGTTCTCTCACGAGTACGCAGGTTCGAACCCTGCTCTGCCCACAGGCTAATTTGACAATTAGCGAATTTGATATTCGGTAATTATTAAATTATCAGTTCTTTCATATTGGCAAGCTCATTGGCAAATTGCCGGATTAATGGATTGTCGAATTGTATTGCGGAAGTAGCTCATTTGGTAGAGCGATAGCCTTCCAAGCTATAGGTGGCCAGTTCGAGCCTGGTCTTCCGCTCTTTTATATGAGGTGACAGGAGATAGATGACAGTTGGCAAATCATTTTCCCTGTCAACTAACAACGGTCAACTGTCAACGTTTTTGACAAGCCGTTGTAGCTCAGTGGTAGAGCACTTCCTTGGTAAGGAAGAGGTCGTGAGTTCAATTCTCATCAACGGCTCTTTATTGCTGAGGAAGCACAAAAAGCACAAGTGTGCGACGCAACAAAAGCTTAATTGAAATATGTTGCCGGTCACATAAAAATAAATAAGCCGAAAGGCTTAAGTTTAAACAACAACACAAAAACGATAAAGATGTCCAAAGAGACTTTTAAGAGGGATAAACCTCACGTAAACGTTGGTACAATCGGTCATATTGACCATGGTAAAACCACATTAACAGCCGCTATTACTTCCATCTTAGCAAAGAAGGGTATGGCTGAAGCAAAGAAATATGATGAAATTGATGCTGCCCCTGAAGAAAAAGAACGTGGTATTACAATTAATACAGCGCACGTTGAATATCAGACAGCTAACCGCCATTATGCACACGTTGACTGTCCCGGTCACGCGGATTATGTAAAAAACATGATCACAGGCGCTGCACAAATGGACGGTGCTATCCTTGTAGTTGCTGCTACAGATGGGCCTATGCCTCAAACAAAAGAGCATATTCTTTTAGCACGCCAGGTGGGTGTTCCCCGTATGGTTGTGTTTATGAATAAAGTAGATCTTGTTGACGATCCTGAATTGTTAGAGCTTGTTGAAATGGAAATCCGTGAGCTTTTAACTTTTTACGGCTTTGATGGTGATAATACACCTATCATCCAGGGTTCTGCAACCGGAGCATTAGCCGGTGAAGAAAAATGGGTTAAGGCTGTTGAAGATTTGATGGACGCGGTTGATAGCTATATTCCATTACCTCCGCGCCCAATTGACCAGCCATTTTTGATGTCTGTTGAAGACGTATTCTCAATTACTGGCCGTGGTACTGTTGCTACAGGTCGTATTGAAAGAGGTATTATAAAAGTTGGTGATCCGGTTGAATTAGTTGGTTTGATTGAAGCACCTCTTGGCTCTGTGGTTACAGGTGTTGAAATGTTCAAAAAATTATTGGATCGCGGTGAAGCTGGTGATAATGCAGGATTGTTGTTACGCGGTATTGAAAAGAAAGATATCCGTCGTGGGATGGTAATTTGCCAGCCTAAAAGCATCACTCCTCATACAGAATTTAAATGCGAAGTATACGTTTTAAGTAAGGAAGAAGGCGGCCGTCATACTCCGTTCTTCAACAAATATCGCCCTCAGTTCTATTTCAGAACTACAGACGTTACTGGTGAAGTTGCTTTACCCGAAGGAACCGAAATGGTGATGCCTGGTGATAATGTTAGCTTAACTGTAAAACTTATCCAGCCAATTGCGATGGAAAAAGGTTTGAAGTTCGCTATTCGTGAAGGCGGCCGTACAGTAGGTGCCGGACAGGTGACTGAAATCTTAAAATAGCCCCAACTCCGCCCAGGCGGAGGGTATGGAGCAGAGATGAATTATATTTGCAAAGTACTTGGGCTGAAAAGCACAGGTACTTTTGTTTCTTTTAGAAGTTCTTTTTACTCAGTTTTTGAAGGTAAATAACTTCCTTTAGGGCTGGGGCTATACGGGCATATTTCAATGGTAGAATTAAGGTCTCCAAAACCTTCGATCTGGGTTCGAATCCTAGTGCCCGTGCTGAAAACAATGAGCCAATTCGACAATTTGCCAATAAGGCTATCAATTGTCGAATTGCCGAATTCTCAAATTGACAAATTGATTTCATGAACAAAATTTCAAATTACTTTCGCGATTCTTATAAAGAATTAACTGAAAAAGTTACCTGGCCTACATGGGCTCAATTGCAGCAATCAACTATTATTGTACTTTCTGCAACCGTTTTAATTATGGCAATGGTTTGGGTAATGGATTTGGGAAGCAATCAATTACTGAAATTGATCTACTCATTTTTCAGTTAATAAAATTAATATCAAATGGAAAATACAGTTGAAGAAAATGTGGTGCAGCAGCAGGAAACCAAATGGTATGTTCTGCGCGTTGTAAGCGGTAAAGAAAGAAAGGTAAAAGAGTATCTTGATAAAGATATTGTACGCAGTGGTTATGCGGAAGTTATAAAACAGGTTTTTCTTCCGATGGAAAAAGTTTATAAAGTGCAGAACGGTAAAAAAGTTATGCGTGAGAAAAACTATTTTCCCGGCTACGTAATGCTGGAAGTTTTAGACGGCAAGTTATCTGACGATATGATCCACCATATCAGTAATATAAGTAACGTAATGCATTTCTTAACTGATGGAAAAGGTTCAAAAGGCAACATTATTTCTTTACGTAAAACTGAAGTAAATAAAATGTTAGGCAAAGTTGATGAAATGAGCGATGCCGGCGGAATGACAATGAGCGAACCATTTATTATTGGTGAAACAATTAAAATTATTGACGGCGCTTTCAATGATTTTAATGGTGTAATAGAAGAAGTGAATGATGAAAAGAAAAAATTAAAAGTGATCGTAAAAATATTTGGCCGTTCTACGCCTGTTGAATTAAATTATATGCAGGTAGAAAAACTAAATTAATTTGCCTCGCGCAAAAATTAAACCACAGCAAACGCTGTGGTTTTTTTATGCATATTCATTAGATAAATACTAATTTTTAATAGGATAATTTAGTAATTATTAATGTCTGAATAATTATTGCACAGTTGTGACAAATTTATAAATCAAACTAACACCTGTTAACGCTTCGTTTTCTTATCTTGAAAACCTTGCTTGCCATAAGAACATAATTATTAAAAATAATTCTGTAAAAGTATATGCTTATGGCCAATAATAAAGGATTATATCATCCGTCTTACGAACATGATGCGTGCGGGATTGGTTTCGTTGCGAACATAAATGGTAAAAAATCTTTTCAAACAATCGCAGATGCACTAACGGTGCTTGAAAACATGGAGCACCGCGGTGCATGCGGCTGCGAGAACAACACAGGCGATGGCGCCGGCATCATGATTCAAACACCTCATGATTTTTTTGTTGAAGAATGTGCAGCGCTTGGTTTTGATTTACCTGAATATGGAAGATATGGTGTTGGTGTTTTATTTATACCAAAAGAGCAACAACTGATTGAAGAATGCAGAAAGTATTTTACGCAATGCGCAGAAAAAC
>JAFBAF010000288.1 GCA_019247895.1 Parafilimonas sp.
TCAATTCAGTAATGGTGCAACATGAAATGAATATGAAAGGTGGTTATCCAGAAGTATTGTTTAAATTCTGACCGGAAACTGATGGCAACAATTAAACATGATTTAGTTTGAAGGGTTGCTACAGGTAAACTGTTATATAGTCGAAGCGATGAAACTCACTTATAACCTTCAACGATGAAGCATTTACCAAAAAGCTTCATTAACCCCGATAGAGAATTCAACGTTGCAAACAGCGGTCAGCTAAATAACATGGCAAGCATTATGCCTTTGCACAGTGAGCTTTGAAAGTGGTTATTGAGAGAATACTTGGCAATTTTTTTGCCTATGCTACACTAGTATCACGGAGGACCAAACATTAATTGCATTATTGCAAAATGGCAGCAGTATTACTGATCTCTACAATGCCGCGTATGTTACGGCCGCAGGTTTTACTAACACAACTTCTTTAAATTATAACGATGCAACTGCTTCTGAAAAATTATCTGGTACAAGCTCTTTATTTCAAGATTAAGCAAACAAATTTCCTGATTCAGTAAAAGATCCTGAAATAAAGATTCGGCTTTTAATGCAATTCATGTCAGGGTAAGCATGAAAACAATAATTGCTGTTTCAGTTGCATGTATCTTTTTAATACAGGTTCTTTTTTCAGCAGAAAAAAATTGCCTGCCACAAAAAGATGTATATCAACCTATACAAGATACCACCGTACATATTTTCTCTTCGCACAAAAAAGGTTATGGCTTTGATATATTGATCGGCAATAAAGTTTTTATTCATCAGCCATTCATTCCGGCAGTACAAGGCAACCAAAGATTTGCAACCAAAACAGATGCAAATAAAACTGCTTCACTCATGTTATTCAAATTAAGAAAACATGGAATGCCGCCAACCATTTCAACTGCTGAACTGGATAGTTTACACATTCACATTAATAAATAAAACTTCAACTATGATAAAAAAATGTACACACCTTTTGCTTGTTGCAACTTTGCTGTATTGCACAAATTTATTTGCGCAAACAGGCCAATGGATACAAAAAAAATCATTGTATAATTTAGTAGCCGGACGTTCGCATGCAATTGCCTTCAGCATAAAAGATAAAGGTTATCTCGGCACCGGATTTTCTTATGGTTTTGGAACCGATGGCGGATGGAATAACGACCTCTGGCAGTATGACACGCTCACCGATTCATGGACACAAATGGCAAGCATGCCCGTACCCGGCAGACAATCAGCCTTTGCATTTGTTATAAATGATAAAGCATACGTTGGTGCCGGCGTAACAGGTTTTGGCAGCCCGCTGAATGATTTATGGCAATACGATCCATCCGATAATTCATGGGTACAAAAAGCAAGCATGCCAAACAGTGGTTTAAGCGGCGCTTTATCATTCACTTTAAATAATAAAGGCTATGTTGGGTTTGGTTTTAATGCCGATGGAAGATACCAGCGCGGTATTTGGTCGTATAATGCATCCACAGATAAATGGGTAAGAAAAAACAATTTCCCGGCTATCACCATCTGGGAATCATTTGCATTAAGTGATGGAACAAATGCTTATGCCGGTCTTGGCTATGATTCGGTGACCTTCAGATATGTAAATGATATATGGCAATATGATGCGGCTTCAGATAGCTGGACACGCAAAAACGATTTTAACGGCAAGCCAAGATTTAATGAAGCCGGCTTTGTTGTAAATAATAAATTGTATTTAGTTGGTGGAGAAAACGGCAACACTTACAAGTTCATTAATGATGGTTGGGTTTACGATAAGGTTATGGATAAATGGACATCGATCGGACAGTTTACGGGGCCACCAAGAGGTAATGCCGCAACCTTTACTATCGGCGATAATGGTTATATAGGCACTGGTTACGACGCAGAATCTTCAGGAAAAGAGTTGGGTGATCTATGGCAGTTAAATACTAAAAATTTACAATGGCGTAAACGTGCTGATCTTGGCGGCGGGCCAAGAGATCTTGCGGTGAGCTTTAATGTAAATGCTGCTGGAATTGTTGCAACAGGTGAAGATGGCACAAGATTTAAAAAAGACGTTTGGGCATATAATACTGAAAAAGATTCGTGGAAACAATTAGCAGATCTTCCTTATGGAAAAAATGGCGCTGCGGGTTTTAGCATTGGTAATAAAATGTATATCGGCCTCGGGCTTGTGGATACATCGCATAGCCTTATTAACCCGGTAACAAAATCAAAAGATTTTTGGATGTTTAATCCTGCAAAAAATGCCTGGACACAAATTGCTGACTTTGGTGGTGGCAACAGGGGCGCAGCTATTTCATTTGTATTAAATGGCAAAGCATATGTAGGAACTGGCTTTGCAGATAATGGCGTTCTTACAAATGATTTGTGGCAGTATAATCCAGCACAGAATATATGGACAAGAAAGGCCGATTTCCCGGGTACAAAAAGATCTTATGCTATTGCGTTTGCTATAAACGGAAAGGGTTATGCAGGCATGGGCAGTGGCATAAGAAATAATTTGAAAGATATGTATGAATATGATCCTGCAAGCAACACCTGGTCTGCAAAAGCAGATTTCCCCGCTAAAGTTCGTGCTTACAGTACAGCAGTTGCTAATGATGGAAAAGGATATGCGGGTTTGGGGGTAGATAACCAGGGTAATTTTTACAATGACTGGTGGCAGTTTGATCCGCAACAAAATACATGGACACGTCAAGCAGATTTTCCAAATGTGCGATGGGGAGCAAGTGCACTGAGTGCCGGTAACAAAATTTATGTTGGAATGGGCGTGCCTGACTCAGGGCAAACTGATACGATGTTTGCTATAAATGATTGGTGGCAATTTATACCGCAAACAGCAACAACACAACAAAGCAATATCAGTAAAACTTTAGCTGCAAAAATTATTGTAAGTCCAAACCCGTTTAAAGATGAATTTAAAATACAGGTTCAGGGGAATAATGAATCATTTAATGTTGTTGTTAATGATGAAAACGGAAAAACGGTTGAAACAAGAACCGTAACTGCAAATACAATAAATTATCTCGGTAAAAGGCTAACTACAGGCATTTTCTTCGTGCATGTTTTTAATGGAGCCAATGTTTTACCTGTGCAGAAGGTAATAAAACGGCAATAATATTACAGAGCAATGAAGAAATGTTTAGCCGTGCAGTTAAAGTTAAAATACTTTCCCTGCACGGTTTTTCTTTTTGATATTGGTAACTCATTGTGGTATCTATTCGCATCATACAAACAACCTCTGACGTTGAAAGAGATATTGCTGATTGAACAGGAATTAAGCGAATTGCGCACTTCGTTTGCTCTGGTTTGAAGTTTTAAGATTCTTTGTATTGCTTATGCTGAAGAAAGTTATAAACTTAAATAATATTTATTTCTGTTATTCCTGTTTAAAATTCAACTCTGCAAATGCCGGCCAGCTAAATCACATGGCAAGTATATGCCTTTGCACAGTGATCTTTGGAAATGGTTATTGAGAGATTAGAAGATCAACTTTTCTTTAGCTCAATTATCCTGAACAAAATATTTCCATCTTGCGTAAGGGTTCCGTGCATTTGTGTACCATCAAGCTTAAACAGCCAAACACTTTTACGTCCCTGGTTATCTTTCATTGTAAAACTGAGTGTTTGTTTTGTTTCATTGTATACAACAGAATCAAAAGTACCCATATCATCTTCCTTGCCATTAATTATTTTACTTGCCTGTATTGAATAAACGTTTGAAGATTTTTTTGAAATATGATATACCACGTTTTCATCATGACACGCTGATTGTTTTACCTGGCAAAGAGAAGTGCCTTTCCACGTTCCTGCAATTTTATCTGAAGTTGCTTGTTGTGCATTGCTATGCAAAGATTGCAGTGCAGCACTTAACGCAAACAGTATGTAAAGAAACGTTTTCATGCTTGTTGTTTTTGTACAAGGTAATACTTATTAGTTTGGCTTAGTTTTTATTCTTATTTTAAAATGACTAATCTCTGAAACAAAGCTGCGGCAATTGATCCATCAAACAATGTTCAACAAACAAGAATGATAACCAGGATCACTATTTGCTTAATAAAATTGATATGAACAAATTTGAAGTGTTGGATGAAACTTTTAATGAACTTAAACTTAATTATGATGATATATTCGGTGAACTTCCAACAATAACAATTTTGTGCAGGTTTGTTTTAGAATAAATCATAGAGTTATACTTTCAAAATATAAACTGTTATAAAGGAATAATTTTTGTCTTAACATTTTTATGGCAGAAGAAAGGTATGGACACAGGTTGCAAACAAGAAATTTCCGACCAGTTACTTCTGGCGCTATACTTAGTATAGATTATAGTCCTAAAAATAAACTCGTTGAAGTAGAATTTAAAGATAGTGATATCTATCACTATCTTGATGCAAAGAAAAAGGAGTGGGAAAAAATGCTTGAATTTGTTAGGAAGAAAGAAGGGCTCGGTGGCTACGTGAACAGCGTTTTTAAAGACCCTTATAACAAAGGTGAAGCGCACAATAATTACCGTCTAACTCTTTTTGAGTTTAAGCATTCGATTTTTCTTCAACAATCAATTTATAGCATTTCCTTTCGATTTATCTTTTCTTTCCATTTCAGTTTTTTTTATTTCAAATAATGATTTCCTAAACCATTATCACCAATAAAAATATTGATCTTTTCCAGCGCAAGATTTTTTGCAAACTTTAGACGTACGGTTTTTTATTGTATTTTGAAAAATGATTTGCTATAACTTGAATATTGCAATCTTTGCTGTTTAATGTATGAACATAGAACAATTTACTGCTGAATTTGAGTTGATAAGACCACAGCTAAAATCATTTCTTTTAAGAATGACAGCGAGCATTGAAGACATGGAAGATATTGTGCAGGATACTTTCATTAAAACTTCTTCTAAACTCGATACATTTCGTGGCGACAGTTCTTTAAAGACATGGATTTTTACAGTTGCCTCTAACCTGGCGAAAGATAACATGCGGGTTCAAAAACGATGGACGGAATATGTAACCGACATTACAAAAGCAGCAGCGCTGTCAAACAAACAATTCTTTGGCGAAGCAATGCATATTGCAGCAACATCTCCGCAAGGTCAATTTGAGATCAAAGAGCACATTACACTTTGCCTTACCTGTATTGCTAAATCGTTGCCGCTTGAGCAACAAATTTGTTTGTTGCTGAAAGAAATATATGAATTCAAGGTTACTGAAGTAATGCAGGTATTAGATACAACTGAAGCAATGGTAAAATACTATTTGCACACTGCAAGAAATAAGATGATGCATATTTTTGAAAAACGATGTGCGTTGATAAATAAAGAAGGTGTTTGCCACCAGTGTTCTGAATTGAATGGCATCTTCAATCCTAAACAAAACTTCGAAGAAGAAAAGAACAAAATTGAATTCGCGAAAAAAGCAACCCATCCAAACAGAGAATACTTACTGAATTTGCGTTTAAAAATTGTACAAGATATAGACCCGTTCAACTCCAATGGTTCTGCGCTGCAATTACATCACCTCACATTCAATGGAAAGGTGATGGAAAATTATTCTGAAAAAGTTGAAGCATAACCTATCGTTTTGTTTTGTTCGTTCGTCTGAATGTATAATTAAATAAAAGACGAATGGCTTCAACATCATCAAAACTAAAAAGCCTGCAACTGTTTTTATACATTTTCGGCAGCATATCCATATTGCTTTTTGGCAGTTTATTTTTGCTTACATCTATTGATGCGCCTGTTATGCAAAACGGTGGCGCCTTGCGTTTTTTACGTTGGGATGTTTTTTCAAAACATGTTGAGCTGATGATAGAAATTGTGTACCTGGTTTGGGGAATTTTTATGTTGCTTGCGGCACGAAAGCCTTTAGCCTATTTATCATTTCTTCACTTTACGCTTTGGGCAAATCTTGCGCATGGCTTGCTAATGATTCCGCAGGCATTTATGGTTGGAATGAAGTATAAAATGTTTACCGATGTTGCATATTGCCTTGTGCTTGCCATGGGTTTGTTTATGCTTTTACCAAAAGGTGAAGAATCAACTTTAATAAAAAATAAAATTGTATGAAATGAGCCATAGGAATGCTTAATACCTATAAGCATGATTTTGGCGAATTCCATCTGACCATTAAAAACAATAAAAAATAAAGAATGAAATATAAAATCGGAACAAAAGAAAAACCACTGCAGTTAAAAACGCCGCCGCTTTCATCAGACTACACTATGCATGTAGAAGAAAAAGATGGCAAAGAAATTTTGGTTTGTACTGTTGGGAAAACAGTTTTGCATTATGACATGCGCAGCATTGATGATTTACATGCAATGCTTAAACAACATAAAGACTGGATAGAGCTTGGCAGTGCGGATGAACAAAAACCTGCGAAAGAAGGAACGGTTGAAGCGTGGGCACGTTCAGAAAAAAACCCTGTTGGCGGATGGTATGGTTTAAAAAAAGGTTTGAGAGGAAGATTCGGCATGTACATTCCCCCGCTGATGGAAGCATTAGGTTTAGCCGAAGTAACGCATGATGCAAAAGGAAATAAGATGAAAGCGAAATGATAAGCTTCACAAGTTTTACTTATTGTAAATACTCAAATACGCGTCCGGATTATCCAAAAAATCTTTTGGTAATGCGATAATGTTCGGTGTCTGTATATTCCACTCTTTCCATTTCCCTTTCTCTTATTTCATATAAAGATGCACCGGGTATGCCCATTAAAATAGGCGAATGTGTTGCAATGATGAATTGTGCATTATTATGTTTCAACGTTTCCAAAATAAAAACAATTAGCGCCAGTTGTTTTACCGGTGATAGTGCTGCTTCAGATAAAACCTTTCTATTTAATTTTTGTTTGCAGAATTTCAAGATAAGCTTCACCATGCGAAAACCCGAGCATGTCTGTACCATATTTTTTACGCATTTCCATTAACGGATGATTCGCACTTTTTATCATCTGTTCAATCACTGCATCACTTACATGGCGTTACAAGCGATGCATTTTATACCTGCATTATTTAAAAATGTGCGCTGATTTT
>JAFBAF010000324.1 GCA_019247895.1 Parafilimonas sp.
TGCAGATTATTTAAATCAGCAACTGGGCACAGCTGTTTCAGATGGCTTAGCAGATATGCCTGCTGATTCTGGTTGTATAGTTTTAAATATGACGCCCGGAGAAAAAGATAAAGTTGATAAATTTTTAGGCGGGCAATCAAGAATTGCTCTGTATAAAATTACAGGCGATCCGAACAATGATATGCAACAACACACGTTTCCTTATGATAGCGCTTCAAGTAATTGGTCGAGAGATTTTTTTGGACCGATCACCATTCCAAAACAAGGCGCAACAGTAACATTAACGCCTCAAAATATTGCTCTTTACCGGCGTGTCATCACAACGTACGAGCACAACACTTTAGAAGAAAATAACGGCTCTTATGTTATTAATGGAAAACCTGCAAACACATATACCTTCAAATACAATTATTACTGGATGATGGGTGATAACCGCCATCGCAGCCAGGATAGCCGTTTCTGGGGGTATGTTCCGGAAACACATGTTGTAGGCAAAGCTTCTTTGATTTGGTTCAGCTGGAATGGCGGGCCAAGATGGAACAGGATTTTCAAGAGCATTCAATAAAACCATGAATAAAAAATTGCAAAGTTTGTTGAGCTATCAGCAAGCTTTGCAATTTTGGGACCTGCAGAATAATTTTTTTGATTTGCCGAACTAACTTAATAATTGTTGTGTGATCAAATCAAAAATACATGGAAGTACATCTATAGTCTGCGGTGAATTTACAGGTTCGCTTATCGTTGCCATATAAGTAATAACGATGAAAGTTAGAAATTCGTTTCAAGAAAAAGTTAAGATATTATGCACAACTTATGCAACACCATTTATAAATTCAAGGTTTATTACGGCCAATAAATCTTTCCTCTCCGTTTAAAAAATTGATAGCACGCTCTATGTTTTTATTTAACGATTCTTCTGATTTAAGGTTATTAAGATAACGCATAATTTCTTTTTGTTTTGACGGTGGTAGTGTAGAAAATACATGTCTCGCCTTCGTGTTTTTATTTAAGGCCAATTCAAATTTTTTATGCATTGGCGTAATTCGCTCTTCTTCATCAAAATCAATTTTTATATTGATAATGTCGCCAACATCTTTGCCGGCCGCTTTGCGCATGGGCGTATTTAAATACAATCTCCACTCACCCCTATATTTTACCAAATGCTGAATAAATTTTTGTTTGTTGATGGTTAGATGAACGGGAATTGAACCTTTATCTTTTCCTGCTTTTCGGAATAGATAATTCAACAGTTCATCGGGAACAAAAACATAAGGGTTGATACCGATCTTAAAAATCTCAGCGGAAAAAGATTTCATATTGCAGCACTTTTATACAATTGGCTCACCTTCCATTTCTGTAAGCTCTTTATATGCTTTATACAATTGCTCACGAACAGTTGAGTTAGGTTTATTCTGGATTTTTCTTCCATCAATTTCATGCACAGGCGTTAATTCGCCCATTGTTCCTGTTGTAAAAACTTCATCAGCATTATAAAATTCAGCAATTGAAATATTTTTTAAATGAACAGGAATGTTTAAATGCTGCGCAAGCTTTATAACATTTTTTCTTGTAATGCCGGGTAAACAAGCATCTGCATTTGATGTAAGCAATAAACCGTCTCTAACCATAAAAATATTACAGGCATTTGTTTCTGCAACAAAACCAAGATTATCCAACATAATTGCATCATCAGCGCCTGCATAATTAGCGTCGATCTTTGCAAGAATATTATTGAGCAAATTATTATGATGAATTTTTGAATCGAGATGCATCGGCGAATTACGACGAATATGTGAAGTGATAAGCTTAACACCTTTTGTATTATCATACACCGGCGGTTTATATTCAGCCAAAACAATCAAGCAACTTCCATATTGATTTAAACGCGGGTCCATTCCTGAAGTAATTTTTTCACCACGAGTTAATGTTAAACGAATATGCGCATCATTATAAAAATTATTTGCTTTCAAGGTTTGGAAAATTGCATCACGAATAAATTCTTTCGAAGGAATATCAGCAAACATTAATGTATGTGCTGAAGCTTGTAAACGATCAATATGTTCATTCAAACAAAATACTTTGCCATTGTAAATTCTTAAACCTTCCCACACTGCATCGCCGCCTTGCACAGCGCTATCGAACACTGAAATTTTTGCTTCGCTGCGATGATATAACTTGTCTTTTATAAAAACTTGTATGTTTTCGTTCTGCGGATAAAATTGCTGTTGCATTTAATTTGCTTTTATTGAAAAAGGATATAATTGTTCGTAATAAACTTTACTTTCATTGTATAAAGATTCGAGATATCCAGGCAATTCACGTTCACTTGTTTTTTGTTTTTCAAAACCTGTAGATTGATGCACATTATCATACCAATACTTCGCCCAAACCCCATCATAATCTTTTGCGCCAGCGGGCCACTGCAGCATTTTTTCTGTAAATGAAATTTGCAATGCATTACATAATTGCTGCAAAACATTTTGCGGCGATTTTAAAATTTCATTTGAATCTAACACAATGCAGGAAAGATTTTTTTCGGTTAGATAATTATACAGCCACCATTGCTTTTTTATACCAACATCCTGCATCGTTACATCTTTTCTAACCTGTGCATACGACGCAATAATTTGTTTCGGATTACGGATAAAAAGAATATTTTTTGTTTGCGATAAAAAATCAAGACTGATGTTTTCAAGATGATGCGTCATCTGTTTAAAGAAAGCAATTGGCTTGTAATGATCCGCTAAAATAATATCACGAATTACATTTTCGCCATTGTTATCCTGAGTTTGTAAAATTTCTTCTTTACCCGGATGATGAATGCCTGTAGTTTTTAAATAATATGCATACAAAGGCTCGTCAATTACTACCGTATCATCGCGTTGAGCAAATGCATACATCATTGCAGTTGAAATATTGCGCGGACTGCTCCATAAATTAATGCGTGTAATTGTGTGCATGATGAATTGATCGCAATAAAATTAAGTTCAGTTTTTCAACTTAAATCAATCATAATAATTTATCCGCTTGTAAAAAATAAATTTTTTTACGGTGGCAACTTTCTGAAAATTTTGTAGGTTTACTTTTGCTTCATCCTTTTACCTGCCAAATTATTTACTAAAAAATATTTTACATGAAAAAGAACACTCTCGATTTAAAAACTTTGCTCTGCTTACTCACAATTTGTTTTATGGCGTTAACCATTCCTTCATCTGCACAAAATAAAACAGCCACTATAACCGGCGAAGTGCTTGATATGGATTGCTACATGAAATCAGGTGCACATGGTGCAGATCATAAATCATGCGGTGATATGTGTATTAAAGGCGGCGCGCCAATGGGTATTTTAACAAGTGATAATAAAGTGTATTTACTTGTTGCTGATGACAGCAAAAAAGATGCTTATGAAGAAGCAAAAAAACATGCCGGTGAACAAGTAACAGTAACTGGTGAACTGTCTGAAAAAGATGGTATTAAAGGATTGGTTGTAGCAGATGTTAAAGCGAAGAGCTAAGTTTTTTTTAAACCTGTTAGGTTTTTGAAACCTAACAGGTTTTTTATTGCTATTTTATTCTAAAATTCGTTCTTCAAATGCACCTGTTTTTTTATTTTTTAAGATGAGTTTTTTAGCGCCGTAATGTGTCATTTCTTCTTTTACCAAATAATTGTCTGCGTCATAATCAACCAAATTACTTGCCTTAGCAATTCCTTCCTGGCCGCGCCAAATTTCAAGATTTATTGGTTCCCACAATTTTGTTTTGGCTGATTTATATGCTGCATCAATTATTGCATTAACCACATAACCTTCATAAAAAGTTTCTACAGGTTGCGTACCTTCTTCAATGCTTTTAAACATATCAGTAAACATATGGTTATACCCAAGATCATTCACTTCATCACCAACGGGAAATAACCAGCCGCTGTTGCTTTCTGCTTTTTCGGCTACATAATCTGCGCCTTTACCGGTAGTGAACATATCCATTCCTGTACGTAAAAAATTGTTGATCCAAATTGTACCTTCTGTTCCCATTACTTCATCACGCAGATCCATACCGCCGCGGAAAGTCCAGCTAACTTCAAACTGAGCAATGGCGCCGTTTTCATATTTAATTAAACCAATCGCATGATCTTCTGCTTCAATTGGTTTTACCTGCGTATCCGCCCAACACATTACTTCAACAGGCTTAATATCTTTTCCAATAAATGTTCTTGTTATTTCAATGCAATGACAACCCAAATCTAAAATACAACCGCCGCCTGCAAGCTCAATATTCCAAAACCAATCGCTGTGCGGCCCGGGATGTGTCTCTCTTGATTTTGCCCAAAGAATTCTTCCCAATGCGCCATTCTTCACACTTTCATAAGCCTTTAAAAATTTTGGTGTGTAAACAAGATCTTCCAGATAACCATTAAAAATACCTGCTTCTTCAACAGCTTTCAACATGCGCAAAGCCTCGGCGCCATTGCGGCCTAAAGGTTTTGTTGTAATCACCGGTTTTTTATGTTTGCAACAAAGCATTACTGCATCTTCATGCACGTTATTTGGCAATGCAATACAAACCACGTCAACATCAGAATGCGCAATGGCTTCTTCCATATTTGTTGTATAATGTTCGCAACCATAATCATGGGCAAACTTTTTTGCATTCGCATCTTTGCGTGCATAGATGCTTATAATTTTGTCTTTACTTCTTTGGCCTTGTATTGAATCGGCATAAAAACGGCCGATAAAGCCCGAGCCAAGCATAGCAATTCGTAACATAAAAAATGATTTATTTTTGAAGATTTGGCAATTTATCTATAATGTTTATATCCCTGCAAAAATATGTTTATAAGCCATTAAATAATCTGCTTTTAGCGTACAAAACGCGTTAATAAAAGAACATAAATAAATTTGGAAACTGCATTTTCAAAATCGTACATTTACTTTACAGGATTGAATTTAATGCTTCTGCTTGTACTGACCAGCATCTCGGTGGTGGTTGCAGCAAGACAGTAAGCAAAGATGAAAATCTAAGATCTTTGAGTTTTGATAAAATTAATTAGCGGAAGCTTCGGCAGAAAGCTAAAAAGTTAAACTCAAAAATTCAATGATCGACAGGCAGAGAACTTCGGTTCAAAACCAAAGTAGAGAACAACTTCGGTTTACTCTAGTGAAGGCAACAGGGTTAGTAAGTAATTTCTGTTGCTTTCTTTTTTTTATATAACTCCCACTTGCTTTCCTCTTTTCTCGTTCAACATAACTTTCATATCATTTCAACAAATAAATTGATTTGATGTAATAAAATACAACAAAATCAAACATTTATGAAAACACCTTACTTCGCTTTAGTTATAACAATTATCAATCTTATAATAATGACTATTGTCCTCACGAAAGTAAATCCTGCTATGGCTCAACAAACTCAAAACACATTACAAGTTCTTAGAGGCAAAGGTTTAGAAGTTATAGATAGTATGGGAAGAATAAGAGCGAGTATTTCATTTCATTCAGCAATAACGCAAAATGGAAAATTTTATCCTGAAGGTGTATTGTTCAGATTAATCGATGCAAAGGGCCAGCCTTCTGTAAAAATTGACGTTACTGAAAACGGCAGCGGCATTAGTCTTTCAAATGAAGCGAAAGGCTTTGTTCAGATCGCATCTCAGGAAAACGGTGGATTTCTTAAAATAAAAAGTGCCGGCGGCGCCGAAAAAACATTTCAGCCATAATACGAACGCTGCGAATTAGTTCTCTGATTTTTTACAAGAATCTTCTTTCTCAATTTTAAAAATGGTTTTTCAATTGTTTCATTCAAAATAAATGAAGTAATAAAAACTGTTGCAATGCAAATAGCAAGCATTGCATTTGAATCATCATGAATATTCAAGTTTGAAAATTGCGTTTGAATTACATGAATTACTATTTTATGAACGAGATAAATGCCATAAGAAAGCACAGCAATTTTGTTAGTGATCTTTGATTCATATTTATACAAAAAACATTTGGGGCTTAAAGCAGCCAGAACTATAAATCCATAACCAATATCAACCAATGGAAACCCAAATACTGATGCTGCAAAACTTTGTTCGTCACCAAGCAAAAAATAAGTAACCGTAAATATTACTGCTGCAGCAAGCAATATCTTATTTCCTTGTTGTAAAATGCTGTTACTTATTACGGGTTTAAACTGAAGTAGTGCAGCAATGCTAACACCAACGATTAAACCATCGAGCCTGCTCCAGGTTGCATAATAAATATATTTGTACCATTGCTGCCAGCTGTTCTCGTCATTTGTTTTTACATACTGATTATAACAAAAGGCACGAATACAAAATCCAAAAACAAACAAAAGAATCAACAGCCAATAAGCGTTTTTGCTGATCTTAAAATGCGTTGCAGCAATTAAAATTAACGGAAAAAATAAATAGAATTGTTCCTCAATACACAGGCTCCATGCATGAGAAAATGTACCTTGTGTTTGTATATTAAGGCCAATATTTTGCGTAAATGTCAGATATTTCCAAAGCGGTGCCAGTGCTTCTCTTTCATGGGTAAATGGAAATAAAAAATATAATGCAACAACAAAAAGATAAATCGGAATAATGCGAAAGAATCTTTTTATAAAAAATTCTTTAACCGAAATTTTATTTTGTTGAGCGATCTTTTTAAAAAGCTGCGAAGCGATCAAATATCCACTCAATACAAAAAATAAATCAACGCCTGTCCAGCCAAATGTACTGATACTGTTCGTCCACTCAGGGTGAGGAAACAATCTTCCGTAATGAAAAAAGAAAACAAACATTATTGCAAACGCACGAAGATGATCAAGACCATGCAACTTATGACTAAGACCACCTTCTTTGTTCATAGAAATTGCATCAACGAAAAATTATGCAGTTTGTTATTTGCATCCAACATTTATCTTATTTCTCCAAAAGCTTCGTAATGCTGAACAGTTGGCTCTAATTCCAAAAGATATTTTTTATCTTCTTTATAATACTTTGCTTTCTCATAATTTTTTCCGGCAAAAGCTTTAATGCTTTCAATATTTACCCACCATGAAACTGTCCATATATGTGTTATATCGCCTTCAGTTTTTT
>JAFBAF010000026.1 GCA_019247895.1 Parafilimonas sp.
AACAAACTTCTTGGCTGCACAAAAACATTATCGTTTTCCGTATCCGTTAAATGATAAATAAAGATTGGTTTTTCAACTGCTTTGTTCTTTTTCACCAGCACAAACAAGCCATTTGCTGTGAACGCAGCATTCAAAGCATTCATGCCATCTTTCATGTATTTGCTGCTTTGATTGAGATGTTGCTGCACATAACTTTTATATTCACTCTCTGCGGCTTCATGCAAATTCAAAACAACCAATGCATCATTTGTAAAAGTTGAAATATCTTTCACAAAAACACCATTCACAAAAAATAATTCTGCAGCAAATTCAGATTGCAAACGCACATTGTTCAACGTTTCTTTTGACGGAACAACAGCTGTTGTATGCACTGAAAAATTCTTGTTGGCTAAACCAGTTAATCGGGTGTATTTCCATTCTTCATTGCGTGACGTTGGAATGCCCGATTTATTATATAATTCAAATGCCTTTGTACGAATTGAACCCAGCAAACCATTACCGGCAACTGCATTTAATTCGTTGTATTTATCCTGTATCGTTTCTGTTAAACTCATTGTTTGACCTCGCCCTCAATCCCTCTCCAAAGGAGAGGGAAGCGCCGGGCTTTTAATTTTTAATTTATCTTTTAAAAGAATCTTTCAACTTTTGTTTTTCAATCAACTTTTCAAACTTCAAATTACTCCCTTTAGGGTCGGGGCTAAACTTCTTCAGCAATTGTTTGCTTAATAAAATCATAACCTTTTTCTTCGAGTTCAAAAGCCAGTTCTTTACCACCGGATTTTACAATACGACCTTTATATAATACATGCACAAAATCAGGAATTATGTAATCTAACAAGCGCTGATAATGCGTGATGACAAGCGTTGCATTGTCTTTATTGCGCAAGGCATTTACGCCATCCGCAACAATACGCAACGCATCAATATCCAATCCACTATCTGTTTCATCTAAAATTGCAAGCTTAGGTTCAAGCATCGCCATTTGGAAGATTTCATTGCGCTTCTTTTCACCACCACTAAAACCTTCATTTAAAGAACGGCTTAATAAACTTTGATCAATCTTCACCAACTTCATTCTTTCTTTCATCAATTTCAAAAAAGAAACAGCATCCAACGCATCTTGTCCGCGATGTTTGCGGGCTTCATTCACGGCTGTTTTAATAAAGTTAGTAGTGCTCACACCCGGAATTTCAATCGGGTATTGAAAAGCCAAAAACAAACCTTCTCTTGCTCTTTCTTCCGGTGCCATTTCCAATAAATCAATGCCATCAAATTCAACAGTGCCATCAGTAACTTCATAATCACTTCTGCCTGCCAACACTGAAGCTAAGGTGCTTTTGCCAGAACCATTAGGTCCCATAATCGCATGTACTTCGCCTGCGTTGATTTGCAAATCAATTCCGTTTAAAATTTTCTTGTCTTCTATTTGTGCGTGTAAGTTTTTAATCGTTAACATATAAAAAACCTCTCCCTAAATCCCTCTCCGAAGGAGAGGGACTTCGAAGAACGTTTATAATTAAATCTTTTAAATAAATGTAAGAACTTGCCAAAGCCTTCCCTTTGGGAAGGTTTGGATGGGCTGTTATCCAACTGATCCTTCTAATGAAATCGCCAGCAATTTCTGCGCTTCCACAGCAAATTCCATTGGCAATTGATTCATCACTTCTTTTGCGAAACCATTTATAATTAATGCAACTGCAGTTTCTGTATCAATGCCACGCTGGTTGCAATAAAAAATTTGGTCTTCACCAATCTTGCTGGTTGTCGCTTCGTGCTCAACTATAGAAGTACTGTTTTTTGTTTCGATATATGGAAAAGTATGGGCACCGCATTTATCGCCTAACAGCAAAGAATCACATTGAGAGAAGTTGCGTGAGTTATGTGCATTTTTCCCCATCTGCACCAAACCTCTGTAACTGTTCTGACTTTTGCCAGCCGAAATACCTTTTGAAACAATGCGGCTGCGGGTATTTTTTCCAACATGCAACATTTTAGTTCCCGTATCTGCCTGCTGATAATTATTGGTGACAGCAACAGAATAAAACTCGCCCACAGAATTATCGCCTTTCAAAATCACACTTGGATATTTCCAGGTGATGGATGAACCGGTTTCGACCTGCGTCCATGAAATTTTTGCATCAGCGCCGCAGATCCCACGCTTCGTAACAAAATTGTAAATGCCGCCTTTGCCTTCTTTATCGCCGGGATACCAGTTTTGAACTGTTGAATATTTTATCTCTGCACTATCTAAAGCAATAAGTTCTACAACTGCTGCGTGCAACTGGTTTTCATCACGCATTGGTGCTGTGCAACCTTCGAGATAACTTACATAAGCGCCTTCATCAGCTATTAATAATGTGCGTTCAAACTGACCGGTATTTTCTGCGTTGATGCGGAAATAAGTCGATAATTCCATCGGGCAACGCACGCCTTTTGGAATGTAACAAAATGAACCATCAGTAAATACAGCAGAATTTAGCGCAGCAAAATAATTATCAGTCATCGGCACAACCGAACCGAGATATTTTTTAACCAGTTCCGGATGGTCGTGAATCGCTTCTGTTATGGAACAAAAAATAATTCCCTGTTCTGCCAATTGTGTTTTAAAAGTTGTGCCAATGGAGACGCTGTCAATAACTGCATCAACTGCAATGCCGCTTAAACGGTTTTGTTCATTTAAAGAAATGCCCAACTTATCAAAAGTTTTGCGGAGCTCCGGATCAATTTCATCCAAACTTTTCGGCGCAACCTTTTGCTTTGGCGCTGAATAATATTTTATATTTTGATAATCAATTTTTGGGTAAGAAATATTTGCCCATTGTGGTTCATGCTCACCTAAACTTTGCCAGTATTTAAAGGCCTTTAAACGCCAGGTAAGCATCCATTCAGGTTCTTCTTTTTTCTCGGAAATAAAGCGGATAATATCTTCATTTAGGCCAAAAGGAGCCTCATCTTTTTCAATTTCAGTTATAAAACCATATTTATAATCACTAAGCGCTGTTTGCTCTAAAGTCTCAATCATTTCGCTCATGGCGCAAATTTACAACTCTATTTGTACAAAAAAGTATAAATAGATTTAAAACGCAGTTTTTCCGCTTTTAGAAAGTTGGAGCATTAACTTTTGCAGTTGTTTGGCATTGTTTGCCGCTGCAATTGTAGCAGTGTTGTTGAAATAGATATAAGAGCCCACCTTATCGGTTGATAATGTATTCAATTTTTCAACAAAAGATTTAATTACTTTAATTGGATATTCTGAAAAATATAACTTTTCAATCCCGTGGAAACGGTAATAAATGGTGTGTGTATTAGCTACAATATCATCGGGCAGATTTTCGATATTTATGCCGCAAAATGTAATGTTGTTTTTAGAAAGCTGTGCGAATACAGTTTCATTCCACCAACTTATATCGCGAAACTCAAAAACGTTTATACATGTTCGGTTAATATTTTCAAGGATTCTTTGCAAAAAGATGTCGCTGTATTTAATTCTCGAAGGCAATTGAAACAAGACAGGCCCCAGCTTTTCTTTTAAACCTTCATTAACTGCAGCATAAAAATCGTTAAGCAATCTTTCACAATCTTTTAGCTGCTTATAATGTGAAATAAGTCTTGGTACTTTTACGGAGAACCTGAAACCTTCCGGACTTTGATCGTACCATTTTTGCAAAAACTCAACTCTTGGAAAGCGGTAAAAAGTTGTATTTAATTCAAGCGTATTAAATTGACTGCAATAATATTCGAACCATTTTCTTTGTGGCAAACCTTTCGGATAAAAAACTTCTTTCCAATCTTTATTATGAAAGCCTGAACATCCAATATAAACTTGCATATAGTAGCTTTTGCAAAAACAAATCCATTTGCTTTTAATTTGAATAGATGTTATATTGATGGCAGATTATTTGATATTGTATTTATATACTATTCACCCATTAAAATTGTAATTATGGCAAAATATGGAAAAAAAAGCCAGTCTAAAGTAAAAAGAGCAATGGAAGAAATGAAAGAAGGTAAACTTAAAAGCGGCAGAAGCGGCAAAAAAGTTACCAATCCAAAGCAGGCAATTGCTATTGGCCTGTCTGAAGCCCGTAAAGAAGGCGGCAAGGTTCCAAAAAAGGCAGCTACAAAAAAGAGCGCTAAAAAATCATCGCCAAAAAAGTCCGCCAAAAAAACGGCTAAAAAGAGCAGAAAAAAATCCGCTAAAAAGAGCAGTAAATAAAATTCTTCTAATAAATTGCTATTGATTTCTCATTAAGATAATGGGTTGCTGCGTAAACAATCCTTTTTAAAAGGTCACAATGTGCTGTGGCCTTTGTTTTTTAGTTAGCCAATGTGATTTTTGTCGGGTGTTGTACTTGCTTCATGCGTGCGTTGTTTTCTCAATTCAAGCTCTTCCTTCTCAGAATTTGAAACATTATCAATATCTTCTTCAGTGCGTTGAAAATCCCTGTTTGCCGGATTATAGTTTGCGTTGGCATTTACATTTTCACTGGTTGGTTCGCTATTTTGTTTTTTATCGTTTTCCATAATAAAATTTTAAAAGTAAATGCAATCCTTAAGCCAGTTATTTAGTGCAAAAAAAATCCCGCCAAATTTAGCGGGATTTAAGGGGTTACATTAACTAACCTTATCTGCTTATGATAACTTTATCTGTATAAATGCTCTCACCTCTTTCGTTCAAAACTCTTAGCATGTAAGTACCGGCACTTATTGAAGACACATACAGGTTTTCTGCCTGCGATCCTGCAATGTTTACATCTTTTTGTAGTAAAGTTTTTCCTTCCAGTTCGCCCAATTGTATTGCATATTTGCCTTTGGCAATATTCGTGAATTGAACGGTAATTTTTTTATCATTGACAGGATTTGGATAGATGCTTACTGATTTATTGTTCGACTTTGCAACTGCATTGCTTGTATTTGCGCTAAAGGCCAGGTTTGCGTTAGCAAAATCAGAAACATTATATACCTGGGCCGTTTGTTTATTTAATTCAGTTGCTTCCAAAGTGTTTAAATTAACACGATAATAACTTGTTGTTTTTGTTGAACTGCCTACAATAATATTTTCACTATTTTCAACCATAGCAGCATTTACCGTATAATCTTCAGGCATATTTTTTATTTCTCCAACAAAAGTTGCCAATCTTGTATTAGGGTTTATTTTGAAGATCTCACGCTGCATTGTAAATAAATATAAGTTGCCGCTTGCATCAGCAATCATATCTCCGCCCCAGCTTTTAAATTGCGTTTTTACAGAGTTTTCACCATTTGATTGTGCATCAATCAAATTACCGAGATCTGTTATTGAAACTTGTTTGCCGGTCGAAAATCTTATCAAATGTTCATTGTCATTTGTGAGCGCATACCCATAACCATCTGATGCAATAACCATGCGTGTAATAATTGAAGCTTCACCAGGCAGATTAGAAAAGTTTTTTAGTAATTGTGATGTTACAGCATAAGATTTTGGCTGAGTGCTGTTCAAATCCAAATAACGCAACTGGTTGCTTAACATTGGAGTGTAATAAAGACGATTGTTTTTAGCATCGTAAGCAATTGCAGCTACCATATTATTATTTAAGCAACCGCAAGTTTGCGGTGTTGCTGCAGGAGAAGCTAAATTAGCAGCGCCAGTGTTGCTAATTTGTTTTCCGGTTACTGCATCATAAACATTATTGCTTTCTGCAGGAACATATAAAGTTCTCACAGGATTTTTTCCATTTAAATCTATTTGTCTGAAAGCGATCCAGTTTACACTGCCAAACTGATCGCCTGTAACGGCAAATACTTTTACGTTTTGAGAAAAGGTGGTTTGCTTTGCAAAAGCGGATAGTAAGATAAATAAGGGTAAAAATTTATATTTCATACACAAAAGTTTTCAAGTTCTAAATTAGTTATTAATCGTCATTTAAGAAATTAAGTTTTTTGAACGGAGGCCATTGCTTTTTTTACACTTCCCTTTTGCAAAAGAAGCTCTTTTGCCATTTCATAATTGGAAAGATTACCTTGTTGCATCAGCATTTTTACGCCACGATCAATTAATTTTTCGTTATTAAGCTGCATATTTACCATGCTGTTATCCTCTATTCTTCCTAATTGTATCATTACAGTTGTTGAAATCATATTCAACACTAACTTTTGCGCAGTTCCTGCTTTCATTCTTGTGCTGCCTGTAACGAATTCAGCACCTGTAATTACTTCAACCGGATAATCTGCACATTCTGCTAAAGGTGTATTTTTATTGCAGGTGATACAGCCAGTTTCGATATTATGCTTTCGGCAATGTTGTAAAGCGCTGATAACGTAAGGCGTAGTTCCGCTAGCTGCAATGCCTACCACAAAGTCTTTTTCACTTATGTTTCTATCCTGAAGGTCATTCCAGCCCTTTTGTGTATCGTCTTCTGCAAATTCAGCCGCTCGAACAATTGCATTATTTCCTCCTGCAATTAATCCTTGTACCAAATCGTACGGAACTCCGTAAGTAGGAGGGCACTCACTTGCATCTAAAATGCCTAATCTTCCGCTGGTGCCGGCGCCAATATAAAATAGTTTGCCGCCGGCCAGCATTTTATCAGCAATAGCTTCTATTAAATTTTCTATTTGCGGCAAAGCTTTTTCAACCGCAAGTGGTACTGTTTTATCTTCTTCATTTATATGTGTGATAATTTCCTTTACAGACATTTTCTCCAAATGCCTGTAATGCGACGGTTGTTCTGTAGTAAGCATGATGCACAAAGGTAAAAGTTTGAATGCAGCCTCATGATCAATTAAGATATGATTGTGGCCAATGAAGTTATTTACTATTGTATTCGATTTGCTTTCGCAATAGAAATCGCTCAACACGTAAAACGCTTTTCTCTTTTGCCCCGTTTGTGAAAGGAAAAGAAGCGTGATAAAGAAGGAGCAATTCGTCAACCTTAACAATAAATATGATTGACTAATTTTATAACTCATCTTAATCGTAAAATATGAAAAGCGTTCTATTCCTTTTGCTGCTTTGTTACTCAGTTTATACAGATGCTCAAAACCAGGTAGCGCTGCAACAATTTTCAAAAGGTTACACGAAGCCTTTAGATATTCAGAATTGTGGAGACAGCCGCTTATTTATTGTTCAGCAAACAGGTCAAATGATTATTTGCGATTCAACAGGAAAAAGAATTAATAAGCCATATTTAGATATTAGTGACAGAGTATTTTACAATGGAGGCGAGTTGGGTTTGCTTGGCGCTGCTTTTGATCCTGATTATGCAAGCAATGGTTTTGTATACGTACAATATATTAATAAAAATAATAAAATACAAATATCCCGTTTTAAAAGAAACGCTTCTGATCAAAACAAAGCAAATGCTTCTTCTGAAAAAATAATTCTCACTATTGATAAGCCACCGTTTATTAGCCATAATGGCGGGTGTATTCGGTTTGGTGCTGATGGTGATTTATACATTGGTTTAGGTGATGGTGGTGGCGAAGGTGATCCGTATAACTTATCGCAAAATAAAGCGAGTTTCTTTGGCAAGATGTTGCGCATTGATGTGCATCATGGAAATCCATATAATATTCCTGCGGATAACCCTTTTGCAGATTCTGCCGGCTATAAAAAAGAAATATGGGCGTTGGGTTTACGCAATCCCTGGCGATGGAGTTTTGATGCATTAAACGGCGCGTTGTTTATTGGTGATGTTGGCCAGGATTCGTGGGAAGAAATAGATGAACAGCCAGCGGGTAAAGGCGGACAAAATTATGGCTGGCGCTGTTATGAAGGAAAGCATATTTATAATGATAGTGGTTGTCATCCTCAGCGTTTTTATACAATGCCTATTTATGAATATCCACATTCTGATGTTACAGGCGAATGCTCTGTAACGGGTGGTTTTGTTTATCGCGGCACAAAATATAAAGCCTGGTACGGCAAATATTTTTTTTCAGATTATTGCGCAGGTATAATTAAAATGCTTACCATAACAGGTAAAAAAACTACGGAACAGGATGTATTTAATGGTGATGATTATGCTTACACTTCTTTTGGTGAAGATTACAAACATGAATTGTATTTAACAAATATCAATACCGGTGTTATTTATCAAATTGTGCCTGCAGGTTCAAAACAAATCGCGGATGAAAAATCTATAATTAATTTGGAGATATCACCAAATCCTTCGCACGGAAATTTAGTTGCAAGCTTTGTGAATGAAAAAATTCAAACGGTAACTATCACTGTTCAAAATGCTTTAGGACAAATTTTTTATAAGCAATCATTAAATAGTAATGCCGGAAAAAATGCATTGAATGTAAACTTGCATGTTCCACCTGCTGTTTATTACATCATCTTTACAAGTGCGGATGGAGGTGCGTTATCGAAGCAAATTAAAATTGAATAAATAAATGCTTTAAAATTTTCATCAGCCTTTCTTCACTTCTTTGGCCCATGTATCTTTCAACGTAACGGTTCGGTTGAAGATTAGTTTTTCTTCACTTGAATTTTTATCTAAAGTGAAATAACCTTTGCGCAAGAATTGATAACGTTCATCCATCATTGCATTTTTTAATGAAGGTTCAGCATATACAAAAGGAAGTATTTGTAAAGAATTTTCATTGATATAATTTTTAAAATCGCCTTCTTCACTTGATGGATCTTCAACTTTAAACAAACGATCATACAATCTTACTTCAGCGGTTATTGCATGTTGTACACTTACCCAATGCAAGGTGCCTTTTAGTTTTATGGCTGATGTATCGTTGCCACTTTTGCTTTCAGGTATATAAGAGCAATTCAGTTGAATTATTTTTCCTGAATCATCTTTTACTACTTCATCACATTTAATAATATAAGCGCCTTTCAAACGCACCATTCCGCCGGGAAATAACCTGAAAAATTTCTTCGGCGGGTTTTCCATAAAATCTTCCTGCTCTATAAATAATTCTTTGCTGAAAGGCACATCGCGAAAACTGCCGTTGGCATCTTCAGGATTATCTTCAACACTCGCCAATTCGTTCTCTTCATTATAATTTGTAAGAACAATTTTCAGCGGATCGAACACTACCATTCTGCGCAAAGCAATTTTATTTAAATCTTCACGCACACAAAATTCAAGCAGGCTTAGTTCAGTAACATTTTCTCTTTTTGCAATACCTGCCCTGTCGCAAAATTCTCTTATCGAATCCGGTGTATAACCACGTCTTTTTAAACCACTAATAGTAGGCATTCGCGGATCATCCCATCCATCAACATATTTTTCATTTACCAATTGCAACAGTTTTCGTTTACTCATTACTGTATAACTAATATTTCGCCTTGCAAATTCATATTGATGTGATGGAAAAATATTAAGCTTCTCAATAAACCAGTCATATAATTCCCGATGCGGAACAAATTCCAAGGTGCAAATACTATGCGTAATATGTTCGATGGAATCACTCTGCCCGTGTGCAAAATCATACATTGGATAAATGCACCAATCATCACCGGTGCGATGATGGCGTGCATGTTTAATCCGATATATAACAGGGTCCCGCATTAACATATTCATGTGCGCCATGTCAATCTTTGCCCGCAATACACGTTCGCCGTCTTTATATCTTCCTGCCTTCATTTCTTCAAACAAGTGCAGGTTTTCTTCAACACTTCTGTCGCGATATTTACTGTTTACGCCGGGTTGAGTTGGCGTTCCTTTTTCACGGGCAATGGTTTCGCTGTTACTGTCATCAACATAAGCATAACCAAGCCTTATCAATTTTATAGCAAACAAATACAGCTTTTCAAAATAGTCAGAAGCATATAGTTCATTCTTCCACTCAAAACCCAGCCAGCGTACATCATTCTTTATGCTCTCAACATATTCTGTTTCTTCTGTTGTTGGATTGGTATCATCAAACCTTAAATTGGTATAACCGCCGTATTTTTTTGAGAGACCAAAATTCAAACAAATGCTCGCCGCATGCCCCATATGTAAATAACCATTCGGCTCCGGCGGAAAGCGTGTTACAATAGAAACATACTTGCCTTCATGCAAATCTTTTTCAATAATTTCTTCTAAAAAGTTTAAAGATTTTTCTTCTGACATAGCGGGCAAAGATAAAGTCTTATGGTTGCCGAATAACCGGTTTGATTTTTGGGTCAGGGATTTTAAAAAAAAAGTTAAACTGTTTTAATTAAAGTACGGAAACATGAATGCAGCGTATTTGTTAATTAACTTGTTTGCCCAAGAACTTCAATGTTATTTGCACCATGCCGATGAATGCTTTTAATCTTTTAAATTTATCTTTTATCACATTAGCAGGAATGTTTACATTCAGTTCCTGCGCAGAACATAATACACACACAAAAAATATGGCTGACAATAATATTACAGTATCAACAACCGATACAGCAAGTTTTGGAACCGGCTGTTTTTGGTGCACTGAAGCGATCTTTGAAAGATTGAATGGCGTTATAAAAGTTACCAGCGGTTATAGCGGCGGTAATATTCCTAATCCAACATACGAAGAAGTATCAACCGGCACAACAGGCCATGCAGAATGTTGCCAGGTCGTTTACGATCCATCTGTAATAAGTTATGATGAATTGCTGGAAGTATTTTGGAAAACTCATGATCCTACAACATTAAACAGGCAGGGCAATGATGTTGGCACGCAATACCGCAGCGTTATTTTTTATCATAATAATGAACAAAAACAAAAAGCTGAACACTATAAAATTGCCTTAAACGATAGCGGCGCTTTTAATAAACCAATTGTGACAGCTATTGAACCATACAAAAATTTTTATTCGGCGGAAGATTACCATCAAAAATATTATGATGACAACCCCGGGCAAATGTATTGCCGTTTGGTAATTGCGCCTAAAGTTGAAAAGTTTGAAAAAGTTTTTAAGAATAAACTTAAAAACACCGCAAAGAGCAGCGAAATGGCGAATAACGGCGAATAAGTTTTAATAAATTTGCCCGATGGCCCAGATGCATATTGGCGAAGCGCTAAAACAATTCTTAAACAAAAGCAATCTTAAAAGTGGTTTAACAGCTATACAAATAGAAGATGTTTGGGAAGAAATAATGGGTAAAACTATTGCCCGTTATACAGACAAAATTCAGATTATAAACAATACCCTTTTCGTTTATACTTCTGTTGCTGCGTTAAAGCAGGAACTCGTTTATCAGAAACCAAAAATAATCGAGCGTGTTAATGAAGCCTTCCGCGAAAAAATAATATCAGAAGTAATAATAAAATAAGGTTTAAAGCAAATGGCACTCACAAAAAAGATATTGATGATTGATGATGATCCGGAAGACCGTATGCTAATGCAGGATATGTTTGCGGAATTGGGAGCGCCGGAAGTGGCTCATTATGAAGAAAGCGGTGAGACTGCCTTATCATATTTAGATACACTCTCAAACAATGAATTGCCTTCAGTAATTGTGTTAGACCTGAATATGCCAAAGCTAAATGGCACACAGGTTTTAAGACTGCTGAAAGAAAATGAAAAATTTAAAGATATTACAGTAATCATTTACTCAACATCAGTAAATCATATTGAAAAAGAACAAACGTTGAAGCTTGGTGCACATTCTTATGTTATTAAGCCAAGTTCGTATGAAGAATGCCTGGAAAAAGCAAGATATTTTAATGATCTTTCTTCAGTTATTGCTAAACAGTCGCAATAATTATTCTTTTATAAACTGCTTTGTAATTATATCATCATTCATTTCAATCTTCAATAAATAGTTTCCTTGTGTTAGTGATGCAATGTTTAAGTTGTAAGAAGCAATGCTGTTAGCTTTTAGCTGTTGGCTGATAGCTATGTTTCCTGCAATATCAACAACTGTAATTTTTATGTTGTCTGATGATGGTAAGCCTTGTATTTGTAATCTGTTTGTTGCAGGATTGGGTGAGATTTTTATATCATCATTTGTTACGGCAAGCACATTTGAATAATTAACAGCAACCTTTGAAAAAAGTGGTATCAATACCGCCATTACCAAAAGATTCATTCAAGCTTCCATCTTGCAAAAATTGAATTAGAAGGAATGAAAGATTTTTCCCACCTCCGGTTAATATTTTTCCTTGCGGCGTTTGCAAAACGGCATAGGCTGGAGTTTGAACATATGTTGATGTAGATATTAGTATCTTTCCTTTATCACCAAAACTTGTATCCAAAGTTGCCGGTTGTGCATTATTACTATTTAATATACCTAGGGAGAATATAAGATATAAAATTGTTGGTTTCATTGCTTTAGCTTTAAAATTATTGACAAGTATTTTGGGGCACACAAGGGCAGGAAGTATTCTCGGTCGAAGCAGGTTTCTTCTGAAAGAGACCTGGGTTGTAAATATCTTTTCCGATGTACGTTGGCATTTTTTTGCACTACATAATATGTTAGTTGTAATCCATGTATAAATATAATTTAAAACTGAAAGTAAATAAAATCAGCACCATTAAACACGCCGGTTACAATCAGCAAAACAATAATCAGCAAATAACCTGAGTAACGAATAACAGTATTATTATTTCTTATCAATTTTATCTTAGGATGATATTCTTCAAAATATTCTGCGCCAAACAAAACTATCAATGCTAAAATATAATAAGCAAATGTTATGGGTGGTTCACCTAAAAATAACCTGCCGGGTTTTAAATGAATAATGGACTTGAAAATATAAACTGCTTGTTCTAAAGTTTGAGAACGAAAAAATATTCCCATCAATACAAATAATGCAATTGTAAAAACGGTGCGCACAAAATTTTTTGTAAATCCTAAAAGCTTATTTGCTCTTTTTAAAACAGGATTAAAAACAGCTTCTAATGCCAATACAATTCCATTTAATAAACCCCAAATAATAAACGTCCATCCTGCGCCATGCCACAAACCGCTGATGGCAAATACAATTAAAAGATTGCGGATTGTAATGGCAATTCCTTTCCTGCTTCCGCCCAATGGAAAATATAAATAATCGCGAAACCACGTGGTGAGTGAAATATGCCAGCGTTGCCAAACTTCCTGTATGTTCTTCGAAAAAAATGGCCGCTTAAAGTTGATCATTAAATTATAACCCATCACTTTTGCTGCGCCGATAGCAATATCAGAATAACCTGAAAAATCGCAATAGATCTGAACAATAAAAAAGAACGTTGCCACAATTAATGTAACTCCGCTGTGATGTTCTGCATTTCCATAAACAGCATTCACATATAAGGCAAGCCTGTCTGCAACAACCAGTTTTTTTACAAAACCCCACAACATAGTTTTCAGTCCTTCAGTTATACGGTCGTAATCAAAAAACTTGTCTTCATGAAATTGATGCAGGATGTTTTGTGGCCGTTCAATTGGCCCTGCAACCAGTTGCGGATAAAACATTACATACAACGCATAAATGCCAAAATGCTTTTCAGGTTGCTGGTTGCCGCGATACACTTCTATTGTGTAACTCATTGCCTGGAACGTATGAAACGATAAACCTATCGGCAATAGAATATTTAATAAAGGAATTGGATTTTTATAATCAATCAATCCTAAAAGTGCGGTGAGATTTGAGTTTAAGAAATTGAAATATTTAAAGAATGCAAGCACGCCGGTGTTTGCAATTAAACTGCATATCAGCCATGTTTTTCTTTTACGTCCCGAACTTTTTGCGATAAATATTCCTGCCAAATAATCAATGCCGATGGTGAACCCAAGAATTAAAATATAAACGGGTATGAAGTACATGTAAAACACGCAGCTTGCTGCAAGCAGCAAAGCCCATCGTAACTTTTGTGGTGTGAAAAAGAATAAAGTTGTTACGATGATAAAAAAGTAAACAAAAGCAAGTGAGTTAAAAATCATTGTTGCTTGTTCTTGCCTTCTTCATTTTTGGAGAAGGGTTAGAATGACGCCTTACTTATAACCAACCTTAATTGCAGTATTTCCTTTGTGCGTATTATTATACATTTCCTGCAAAGCTGCTGGCAGCTCTTCAAATGAAACGGTTTGTCCTAACACCGGATTGATCTTTCCATCTATCACCAATTGATTGAATTCAACACATTCATGCGTGTCTGCAAAATGCGAACCCTGTAAACGTTTCAACTGCAACCATAGATAACGAATATCAAAGCTTGCCATATAACCAGATGTTCCTGCGCAGGTAACAACCATTCCATCTCTGTCGCACACAAACATTGATGTGGGCATTGTAGCTTCACCGGGATGTTCCAGCACAATGCGGGGTAATTTACCGCCGGTTAATTCCATAATTTTTTTCAGGAATTTTTTTGCTTTACCGCGCCATATTTCCTGTGTTTCAGGTTTCAGCATATCGGGCGATAAAGCTCCCCAATGATCATAATCGCATCGGTTGATTGCAAGTGCACCCATGCTTTCGCAGAACTTCTTTTTCTCTTCTGAATTTACTACGGCAACCGGAATGCCGCCATATAATTTTGTAAACTGGATAGCCATTGTTCCCAGTCCGCCGGCGCCACCCCAAATTAAAACAACATCGCCGGGTTTTACAACATGCGGTTCATATTTGGTAAGCATGCGATAAATTGTTGCGCCGGAAAGCATATACACTGCAGCTTCATCCCAATTCAAATGTTTGGGTTTGGGAACACACATAAAATCTTTTGCTTTACAAAATTGTGCAAACGAGCCCCAACTCGTTTCATAACCCCATGCTCTTGCGCTTGGCGCTACAATTCGCATTCCTCCATTTTTAATAAACGGATCATTTGATTCGCACCATCCTGCTTGTATCACCACTTCATCACCAACAGCAACGTTTTTTACATTGTCACCAACTTTATATACAATGCCGCTGCAATCGCTGCCTGCAATTTGAAAATCAGTTTCAGCTTCTTTACGCAATTGCATTACCTGTATCATATCCATTGGAAAACCGGTTGCGGCCCAAACAGAATTGTAATTAAGGCCTGCAGCCATTACAGCAACCAACACTTCATCTTCTCTTAATTCAGGCACTTTTACTTTTTCAATTTCAAAAGCTTTTAATGGAACATTGTAACGATTTCGCCGCAACGTTTGTGCGTACATATATTCAGGTATTTCGCCTAATGGTGGTAGGGTTCCGATTTCTATTGTTTGCATAGCAGTGTGGTTAAATTTTTTTTATTAATGATTTACCGATGCAATGAACGGCTGCAGCGGTGATAAATTTCATCGCGTTGTTTTATCAGTTTTAATTTGTTTCTCAGATTACTATTTTTTACATAAAGCCAGTTGTAATTATCCTTTAATATTTCGCTGCTCATCTTTCCAGAAAGGTTCCCGTATCAACCGGCGCAAAATTTTGCCAGTTGGGTTTCTTGGCAACTCTGTTCTTATTTCAAGATGTTTTGGGATCTTATAATCGGATATTTTTCCTTTACACCAGCTTTGGAATTCGTCTAACCCTAATAGCCCGTCTTTTAGTACAACAACAGCGCAAATTGCTTCGCCCGCTTTTTCATCGGGTACTGCAACAATTGCCACTTCTCTTATTTGCGGATGTTGTTCAATCGTTCTTTCGATTTCTGCAGGATAAATATTGATACCTTTTGAAACGATCTTATCATTTTTTCTATCCACTAAGAACAAGTATCCATTTTCATTAAAGTAACCGATGTCGCCTGTTTTCAACCATTCGTCTTCAAAAACTTTTTTATTTTCTTCGGCTGAATTCCAATAACCAGATGCAACATTCTCTCCTTTAATAAAAACTTCACCAGGATTATTTATACCGAGTGCATTGCCATCATCATCTATAATTTTTATTTCCACGCCAAGCGCCGGTTTGCCGGCAGAAAGTAAGAGTGCATTTTCCATTGCATTTCCAGCAGCTAAAATTGCTGCATGATCGTCAAAGCGTAATGAGCATCCGATTCCTGCAGATTCAGTTAAACCATAAACCTGCGTAAAATAACAATTGAATATTTTATGCGCTTTAATTAATGTATCTGCAGAAATGGGCGAACCGCCGTACTGTATATGTTTTAATGAACTGAAATCGAAATTTTCAATGCCATCCACCATGCACATCATTTTTATCATGATGGGCACAAGCAAGGCATTGGTAACTTTTGCTTCACTTATAATTTTGGCAACCATATTTGGTTCAAACATTCTCGCTAAAATATTTGTAGCGCCTGCATAAATACATGCGAAGAATGCACCGAAACCAAATATTGAATATAAAGGGCCGCATACAAGGTTTCTTGCATCAGGCCCAAACCCTGGCGTATCCCATGCACAGGTTTGATAACATGCATAAATATTTTTATAGCAAAGCAAAACGCCTTTCGGGTTACCTGTAGTTCCTGAAGTATATAATATTACGCAGGTATCATCAACCAAAATAGTTTCATTCAAATCAACTGCATCATTTAATTCATTTGCATCATAAACCAGGCTTTCAATTTTATGGAGGTTAACGCCTGTACTTTGCAAGGCTTGCATCAACGGCGTAAAAGCAACACCATAAAAGAAATGGCTTATGCCTGCATCACTTATTACAAAATTTATTTCAGGCGGCATTGCTTTCCAGTTTAATGAAACAGGAATTATTCCAACTAACATGGCGCCTGAAATAAGATTCGCTGCATACGGGGTATTAAGATCTAATATACCAATGCGGTCACCTTTTTTTAATCCGAGAGATCGCAGGTGGCTTGCAACTAAAACGCTTTGCTTATAATACTCTTCATAAGTAAAGTTCTTACCTTCAAATATATAAGCGATACGTTGCGGATGCGTGAATGCCCTGTATTTAAGAACCGATGAAAAAATTATTTCCATAATAAAATTTATTTAAGAAAAATGCCACGCTAACTGTGCGCCGCCACAAACCGGTAAATTCACTCCTGTAATATAACCTGCACTTGTTGATGCAAAAAACTTCACTGCTGCTGCAATTTCTTCAGGCTGGCCTGCACGCTTTGCTACGTTCATTACAGCGAGTTTATCAAACATTTCTTTTGGAATACTTTTTTTTACAGATGGTGTTTCAATTAAACCAGGCGAAACAATGTTTGCAGTAATTCCATGCTTACCTTCTTCAACAGCAAGACTTAAAAATAAAGATTGCATTGTGGTTTTTTGTGCATTGTAAATTGCCTGCCCGGGTAAACCCACATGGGCTGCATAAGAGGAAATGCCTATCCATCTGCCAAAATTTTTTGTACGCTGAAATTGTAATGTTTTTTCCATGATGGTAAAAAGATGATCAATATTCACCGTAAAGTCTTTAGAAAAATTTTCTGTAGTTGTATTTATCAAACGTTTTTTTTCTGATTTAACATGAACATTACATACTACAATATGCGGAAATGAAAATGCTTCAAGCTGTTTTAATAATTGATGCTGTCCTTCTTTATTTGATAGATCAATTAACCAATATTGATTAGCGTTGTTTGATAATTGCTGCTGCAATTGTTGCAAATTATTTCCATTTCTTGCAACAGCGATGATTGTTGCACCAGCATTGTTTAATGCTTTAGAAATTGCATGACCAATGCCGGCACCGGCACCTGTTATTAAAGCAATTTTATCAGTTAGTTCTTGCACTATGTTAGCAATTTTGTAAGCTTAGCCTTGTTTTAAATCCGAAACAAAAAATGTAAAAGCCCTTTACGCTGGCACTTTATATACAGCAGCACCACCTGTATAACCTGCGCCTGCTGCGGTTAAAACAACATTGGCGCCCGGTTTTAATTTACCTTTTTCATAAGCCTGGTTTAAAGTAATTGGAACTGTACCTGCAATACAATTACCGACACGATCAATTGTTACTTCCATTTTTTCCAGAGGCAATTGCAAGCTTTCGGCGGCTTTTTTCATGATATAATAATTTGCCTGGTGCGGAACAAATACATCTATTTCATCAATACTAATGCTGCAATTATCACAAACTTCTTTTGCAAGCTCAGCCATTTTGCCTGCTGCACTTTCAGCTAATTCTTTGCCGGTCATATTCATAACCGTGCCATGCAAATCAGCATCAATCGTTTCATGTGATGATGGCATTGCACTGCCGCCTGCGGGAACATATAATTTTTGAATGCCACTTCCATCAGCCCATAATTGTATATCTAAGAAACCTTCGCCGGGTTCGCATTTGGTAAGTAAAACCGCGCCCCCACCATCGGCAAAAATCGGAAGGAAAATTGGGTCGTTTCTGCGTACCGATCTTGATTTCAAATCTGCTCCAATCACTAAAACATATTCCATTCCTGTTGCAACAAGCCTGATTCCAAAATCAAGCGCATACATAAAACTTGCGCATGATGCAGTTGTATCTCCAACAGGACAAGTAGCACCAATTAATTGCTGAACATTACACGAAGCCGCAGTGTTTACATAATCGGGCGTTTGAGTACCCATTATAATGCGGCTAAGCTGTGATGCCTTTATGCCCGCTCTTTCCAGGGCTTGTTTCGCAGCTTCTGCAGCAATATGACTTGTTGCGAACTGTTTATCTGCCCAATGCCTTTGTTTAATGCCTGTAACAGCTGCATGTTTTACAGGATCAAATTCAAAACTGAAACGCGATTTCAGGTCTTCATTGGTTAAAGGTTTTCCAGGTAGGTAAGCGCCAAAGCCAATTATTTTTACACCCCAATTTTTCATGCGAATAATTTTATTTTATTTGCCACATGTAATTTGCTATGGCTAATTCATCAGTTAGTTATGTTTTAATAATTAATCCACCCCACGAAACACCACCGCCTGCTGCAACGAGCATAGCTGTTTTGTCTTCCTCCAATTGCTTTGTTTCTCTTGCCTTATGTAAAGCCAATAATAAAGATGCGGAACCACAGTTCGCATAATCAGCAAGTATGTCAATAGTTTTATCCAGGCCAATACCTGATGCATCGCTAATAAACTGTGTGCGTTTTTTTAAAACCTGGTGCGGAATCAAACAATCAATATCAGTTGCAGTTAATCCGGTTGCATCATACAAAATGCCTGGTGTTTGTGACCATGCTTGGTTTAAAAAATTTTCTGCTGTGTCACTATATGTTAGAAAATAATTTTTATTGAGAAGATCTTCATCATTTGGCGGCATTAAACCCGGAACACCCATGTGCCCGCTAAATGAACCTTCCGTGTTTAAATAAGCTGCAGCAATTCCCTTAGAAGCATCATTTGTTTTCGAAAGAATTACAGCGGCACCTGCATCGCCACCGGCATATAACATATTTGTTCCCGGCTGAATTATTTTACTATTGGTTTCTCCACCCACTATTAAAACGTTTCTTGCGCCGCTTTTAATAAATTGTGCAGCCAATACAATTGAAAACACATTTGATGAACAACCGGATTTCATTTCCATTGCAGGAGCCTGTATTCCCAGCTTGCCTGCAACATATGCGCCCATTGAAGTGGCATATCTCGGAGAAGTTATGGTAACCGCGATTATAAAATCAATCTCATTTTTAGAAACATTGCTGTTGTTGATAGCATTGTTTGCAGCTTCGATCATCAGGTCTGCAGAAGTAAGTTCATCCCGCACAATTGGCGAACCCGGTGTATGTACCCAAAATCTTTTTTTAAATCCTAATTCATTTTCATAATAATGAGGATCTAAATTTTTTTCAGCCATTTTTTGCTGAAAGTCATCACCAAAAATTAATGCATGGATATCATTGTTGCTGATCCATTTGCCTTTTGAAGGGAACGCATTACCGGTACCGGATATTTTGGTGTGGTATAAATTCTTAAGTGTTAGCCCGGGATGCATATAGTTTGCAGCGATTGGTTGTAAATACGAACGCTGTAAACTTATTTTTTTTTGCTTAAAGCATCAAATAGTTTTTGATTTAATATGTGGAATGTTGAAATTATTGCTTGCTTTTTGTACCATGGGTAAGCATTGCAATTACAGCAACTATAGAAACCGCAACAATAATTCCAGACCAGAGGCCTGCTTTAAATATTCCCGCAATGGCAGAACAACCTGCCGCAAATATCAGGACACACACTAATAAAAATTCTGTCAGAGGTTTCATGGTTTACTGTTTATCAACTATTCACTTTAAAAAACTGTGCCGCAATTTACAGATACTGCGACTTGTTGATAAAGAGCGTTCATGAGGACAAATTTTCTCAAATAAAAAAGTGAATTACATTTATTTAACTCACTTTATTAATTTTCATAATTCTAATGTAATAATGCTTTTGCCTTAGCAACAACATTATCTACGCTAAATCCATATTCTTTCATTACTTCATCACCCGGCGCTGATTCTCCAAATTTATCAATGCCGATAACATCACCTTCATCGGTAACATATTCTCTCCAACCTAAAGAGGAGCCGGCTTCGATAGATATACGTTTCTTTTTATCTTTTGGAAACACCGAATCTTTATACGATTCATCCTGCTTATTAAATAATTCCCATGAAGGCATGCTTACAACTCTTGAAGCTATAGCTTCTTTTTGTAAAGCTTCCTGGGCTTTTAGTGCTAATGAAACTTCACTGCCTGTTGCAATTAATATCAATTGAAAATTTTGTGCATCAGCTAAAACATAAGCGCCTTTTTCAAGTTCAGTAGCTTTTCCATATTTTGATTGATCAATGACAGGCAGTTTTTGTCTTGATAAAATTAAAGCTACTGGTCCGCCGGTATGTTCTAATGCAACACGCCATGCCTGCACTGTTTCATTTGCATCTGCAGGACGAATAACTGTAATGTTAGGAATTGAACGCAAAGAGATCAATTGCTCAACAGGCTGATGTGTTGTTCCATCTTCACCTAAACCAATACTGTCATGTGTGTAAACGTACACTGGTTTTATTTTCATGATAGCAGCCAAACGAATTGGCGGACGCATGTATTCACTGAAAATTAAAAATGTTGCGCCATACGGTGTAAAGCCTTTTGTTACAGCAATGCCATTTAAAATTGAACCCATTGCATGTTCCCGAATACCAAAATGGAAATTTCTTCCACCATGATTATCTGATTCAAAAGATTCATACTTTTTCAATAATGTGTTTGTTGACGGAGCCAAATCTGCAGCGCCACCAATCAATAGAGGAAAATAATCTGCTATGGCATTTAGTGTTTTGCCTGATGCGGTACGTGTTGCTTCTTTTTCATCGCCGCTGAATGCTGGTAATTTTTCTTTCCATCCTTCCGGCAATTGGTGATTGCTGAAGAGTTCATACTCTTTTGCGAGATCAGCATATTTTTCCTTATAAGATGCAAAAAGTTCATTCCATTTTTTTTCTGTATCTGCACCTTTAGAACCTGCCTTACTATAAAAATCCAATACTTCTTGTGCCACAACAAAAGATTGATTTGGATCAAAACCTAAATTTTCTTTTGTAGCTTTTAATTCTTTTTCACCCAAAGGTGCACCGTGCGATTCTGCTGTGTCAACTGCATTCGGCGCGCCATAAGCAATGTGTGTTCTTACTAATATCAATGATGGTTTATCAGTTATATTCTTTGCATTTTCAATAGCTTTTGAAATGGCTTCAATATCATTTCCATCATCAACAGATTGCGTGTGCCAACCGTATGCTTCAAAACGTTTTGCAACATCTTCATCGAATGCTAAAGAAGTATCACCTTCAATAGAGATATGATTATTATCATACAAATAAATCAAGTTGCCTAATTTTAAATGACCGGCAATTGAAGCTGCTTCTGCACTTACACCTTCCATTAAATCTCCATCGCTGCAGATTGCATAAATTTTATAATCAAAAAGATGGAAACCATCTTTATTATAACGTGAAGCCAAATATTGTTGTGCGATTGCCATGCCCACACCGTTTGCAAAACCCTGGCCTAATGGTCCGGTTGTAATTTCAATACCGGGCAATAAACCATATTCAGGATGACCTGCTGTTTTACTATGCAATTGCCTGAAATTTTTTATATCATCCATTGTAAGATCATAGCCGGTTAAATACAAGTACGCATATTGCAACATGCACGCATGACCTGCAGATAAAATAAACCTGTCGCGATTTGCCCACTCAGGATTTTGAGGATTATAATTCATCACTTTGCTCCAAAGCACATGACCCATTGGCGCTGTGCCCATTGGTGTTCCCGGGTGACCGGAATTAGCTTTTTGAACGGCATCTGCTGCCAATACACGAACGGTGTTTATACATAATTGGTTTAAATCAGCATTCATCTTTTTTATTTTAAGGGTGGCAAGATAAATATTAATTAAAGAAATATTATGCGAACAAATTTCTAACCGTTTTGATGAACTTTATTTCAAGATATTATTCAAATAAAAACTTTACTATAATCTTTGCAAATGAGTTACACTGTTCCTCCCGGCACAAAAATCGGCCATGTACATTTAAAGGTTTCTG
>JAFBAF010000110.1 GCA_019247895.1 Parafilimonas sp.
GTATTGTCTTTGTAAAAACTTTCCAGCTCTTCCTGCGCTGCATTCATTCGTACCATATCTTTTTGCCAGTTCTCAGGATTCAGTTCAAGCGCCACCATATCTGTACGCTGGATGGCATTATAAAATGAATCGCTCAAATGAAAAGCAAGCTTATTGCTCACATGCATGGTGCCAAACAGGTAAGATGGTTTTTTTAAGCCATTACCACTTATTTCCCAAAATAAAGACGGGTATTTTTGGGGTTTTTGGAGTTGTGCCGATGTGTTATTTAGAATGGAAAACAACAGGAAAGCAGCAATAAAATTTCTCAGCATCAGTAGCAAAAATTTCAGCGCCGAAGATATACTTTTAAGCTGAGACTGGGTTTCATGAAGCAGTCATTTGACACTTTCTTTAATTTAAATTACAGAAGCTGATTTTTTTAAATTACTTTTGCAGCCTTTAAAAATTTTTAAGCGTACGTTTCAACCGCCCCGTAAGGCGGAAGCGGTTTAAATGTATCATAAGCTTTAAACTTGCAAATGAAATGACCGGCAAACGTTCGCAGAACCAAATAAAAGCCTGCCATTCCATCTGACAAAAAGAAAAAATAATTAACATCAGATGAAACTATCACAATTCCGATTTGATCTTCCGCTTAATCTTATTGCTCAAAATCCTACAAAACGCCGCGAAGACAGCCGCCTGATGGTTGTTCACCGCAAAACCGGCGAAATAGAAAACAAGCACTTTAAAGACATTCTTGATTATTTTGATGATAAAGATGTTTTTGTTGTAAATAATACAAAAGTTTTCCCGGCACGCATGTATGGCCGGAAAGAAAAAACAGGCGCCCGCATCGAGGTTTTTTTATTACGTGAATTAAATAAACCTAATCGGCTTTGGGACGTTATTGTTGATCCCGCAAGAAAAATCAGGGTTGGCAATAAATTATATTTTGGTGAAAATGATGAACTGGTAGCAGAAGTAATTGATAACACAACCAGCCGCGGCCGAACTATTCGTTTTTTGTGGGAAGGCGACGATAACAGCTTCCGCAACATGCTTGAATTTTTGGGTGAAACACCCTTGCCAAAATACATTAAGCGCAAACCTGATGAAGAAGACAGGGAACGTTATCAAACCGTTTATGCAAAAAACGAAGGGGCAGTGGCTGCACCAACAGCAGGTTTTCATTTTAGTAAAGAATTGATAAAGCGTTGCGAAATTCAGGGAATCCGTTTTGCAGAACTTACTTTACATACTGGTCTGGGTACTTTTCGCCCAATTGAAGTAGAAGACCTGAGCAAACATAAAATGGATGCAGAATATTATAGAATCGATGAAGAATGTTGTCGTATTGTAAATAAAGCAAAGGAAACAGACCATCGTATTTGTTCCATCGGCACAACAACTATGCGTGCTATGGAAACAAGTTTTACAGCGCAAAAATTTTTAAAGCCAAGCGAAGGCTGGACAAATATTTTCATTCATCCTCCTTATAAATTTAATGTTGCCGACAGCCTTGTTACAAATTTCCATTTGCCTAAAACAAGCTTGTTAATTATGACCTGCGCTTTCGCCGGTTATGATTTGATAATGGAAGCATACAAAAAAGCGATCAAAGACAAATACCGCTTTTTTAGTTACGGCGACGCTATGCTTGTAGTTTAATTATATTATTGGTATAACTGTGCAATTACAGTGTATACGTGCTTGTTGCCTTTTTTGTCGAACGATTCAATTGTAATTTCTTTTTGGTAACTGTTTTTAGAAGCATCGGTTTCTGTAACACTAATTGAATCGCCGCTTGCGGCAAGCATGGCTTCAAGCGTTTTAAAGTTTTGATAAGACATTGCTTTTTGCGCAAGTTCAGGCGTAACACTAATTTGTGTATTGATTGCCTGCTGATATTGCGGCAATATGGTTTTAAGTGAATCCAATGATTGACTTACCCGCACCAGATAATTTTGTTTTAAAGCCTGCTTTATTTGATTATTGATTAACTGTTGCTGCAAGTCATGTAATTTTTGCTGCTGATCATTAAAAGTAATTGCGATTTGATTCGCTACTTCTTTTTTAATAGAGCTTTTGTTTGATTTGTTTTTTGAACTTGCATTAACATTAACCGGTAATATTTTTTGTTTGAACGCAACTGGCTCAATAATTTTAGAAGCTTCGCCGGTTACAATTTGATTGACAGAATCATTTTTTGGTAGTGGCTTAACTGTTGCAGAAATAATCATCCCAGTTGCAATTAATAAGCTAAATAATCCAATTAAAGCTGGTTGAAAATTGTAAGCAGGTTTACTTTGATTGTGTAATAATCTTTTAACTCTTATCAATAATAAACTATCTTTTTTGCCACCGAATGACATTACCGGTACAGGTAATGCCTTTAATCTTCCTAATTTAAATAATGCTTCCGCGTAGTGCATTGAATTATACTTAAACTGTAAAACCCAATCATCACACGCATTTTCTCTTTCCAGTTCAATAATATTGCTCAGCATTATTGAAAAAATATTAAAGAAGAAAATCTTATCTATCACGTTCTGTAAAATAAAAAGCAAATAATCAGCACGCTTTATATGGGCAAGCTCATGCAGAATTACTGCTTCCATTTGTTCTGTTGTAAGATGATTTATGGCGGCCACCGGAATAAGAATAATCGGTTTAAAAAAACCCATCGTTAACGGGCAGGCGATTTTTTCAGATAAAAATATTTTCACCTTTCTTTTCAGTGAAAATAATTCACACATCTGCTGTACAAATATTCTGTGGGTGGCTTCGATCTTTTTAAGTTGATGTTTTCTTAGGCCCTTTGATGCATTATAACAAACAGCAAGCCGGCATAATTTATATACCAGCACACCAAGGTAGGCTGTAGTTAAATAAGGCATTCCGGCAATAAGCCATCCATTCAGCTTTACTAAAACATTATTTGCTGCTGTTATATTTATTGCTGCAACTGTGTTTGCATTGCTATAAGCGTTTATGCCGGTGGTTATAAATAAAGCTAATCCGCTTAACTGAGCTATGAATGCAATATTAAATTTTTGTGAAGGTGAGAACTTAAACAGTTTAAGTAGCATTATTGCAGCAAGCCATAATAAAGCCATTTGCCAAATACTTGCAATAAGGCTTTGTGATAAGGCTTGCAAAAATGCCGACTGTAAAAATGCCTGCATAACAGTTATTTTTTATAGCGATCGAGTAGTTGTTGTATTTCGTCGAGTTCTTGTTTGCTTGGTGTATGCGAACCTAAAGCCTGCATCACTAATTGCGAATGCGAGCCACTGAACAATGAGTCAACCATTTTATCAACTAATTGTTTTTGAGTTTTTTCCCTGCTTACATTAGCCTGGTAAATATGCGTACGATTAGAATCATCACGTAAAACCAAACCTTTCTCAAACATTATCTGCATCAATTTTAATGTGGTTGTATAGCCGCAATCTTTGGTTTGAATAAGGTCTTCGTGTACCTCACGAACTGTTGCATTACCTTTCTCCCACAATACCTGTAAAATCTCTAATTCACTTTCAGTGGGTTTTAAAACCTTTGTTACGTTCATTTTATTGTAATTTATTGAGAGCAATATACGATTATGTTCGTAAAAGGAAAGTTAATAGGAGAATTTTTTTACCAGATACTTTAACAGTATCATCATGAGCGATAGAATGCACTTGGAATTAGAATTAAAATTTATGTGTTTAAGGAATTGCTTCTACAAGCTGCTTAAAACTTTCAACATTCTAAACACTCTAACCCAGTTATTCAAAATATAGTTTCAATAAAGGCCATTTTATGAAACAGTTTGAGGAAAAATTTTCTGTATTCGTCTTGTTAACACTTAATATTAAAGGGCATAGTTTTTTGGTTATAAACTAAGTAAAACATCAAATAAATAATGTTTGTGTCCGGCAAGCACATAAATCCAATAACAAACCTGCATTAACAGAAAGCAGTTATTGAAGGCAGATTTGCACTGCTAACAATTAGTAAATAAAAACGAAAGGCATGTTTACAGAAAATGAGTTAGAAATATGGGGAGGTATGGAAGGAACCATAAACAGAGTTGGCAATGAATACTTCGATCAGTCAGAATATTGCGGGCATTATCAAAGAGAAGGTGATATAGATCTTATTGCCTCATTAGGTATTAAAAAACTGCGTTACCCGGTGCTGTGGGAAAGACATCAGCCACAAAAAGATACCGTGATAGACTGGTCGTTTACAGAAAAAAATTTAAACAGGCTAAAAGAGCTCCATATTAAACCAATTGCAGGCTTGGTGCATCATGGAAGCGGGCCTTGCTTCGTTAACTTTTTTGATGGCAGCTTTGAACAAGGCGTTGCAGCTTATGCAAAGCTTGTTGCAGAAAAGTTTCCCTGGGTTGAATATTACACGCCAATAAACGAACCGCTTACAACAGCGAGATTTTGCGGATTGTATGGCCACTGGTATCCGCACAAAAAAGATGATCGCAGCTTTTATAAAATACTATTGAGTGAATGTAAGGCAACAGTGATGGCAATGCAGGCAATCAGGAAAATAAATCCTGATGCAAAACTTGTTCAAACAGAAGATCTTGGCAAAGCTTACAGCACACCTTTATTGTCGTACCAGGCAAAGTTTGAAAATCACCGCCGGTGGTTATCGTATGACATATTGTGTGGCCGTTTAAACAAAAAACATCCATTATGGAAGTATCTTACACAAAGGCAATTTATTACAGAAGCAGAACTGAACTATTTTCTTGAAAACACGTGCGTGCCGGATGTGTGTGGTTTTAATTACTACATCACATCTGAAAGATATTTAGACCATAACATGTCGAAATATCCGAAACAATATCATGGCGGCAATGGCAAACATCAATATGCAGATATTGAAACAGTGCTTGTGCCGCTTCAGGAAAAAACAGGCGCATATATTTTATTGAACGAAGCTTATGAACATTTAAAGTTGCCAATTGCAGTTACTGAATGCCATTTACACAGCACACGTGAAGAGCAAATGCGATGGTTTAATGAAATGTGGAAAACGGTGAATAAATTAAAAGCAGATGGTGTAAATATTAAAGCGCTTACAGCATGGGCAATATTTGGATTGCATGGCTGGGATAAGCTCGTGACCGAACCCTGGGGAACGTACGAACCGGGTGTGTTTAATGTAAGCACAGGTTACCCGAGGCCTACGGCACTTGCCAAATTAATACAGGTGCTTACCAAACATAAAGTGTATTACCACCCAGTGCTTGAAACAGAAGGCTGGTGGAAAAGAGACTCACGCATACGTTATCCAAAAACAAATGTGGTATCAATGAAAAGCAGGAAACATCCTAAATGCCAGCCGATTTTAATATTTGGTAAATCAGGCACATTAGGTTCAGCGTTCAGCCGCATCTGCAACGAAAGAAATCTGCATCATATACTTCTAAACAGAACCGGTGCAGACATTACAAACCGTAACTCTATTGAACAGGTGATTAAGGAACTGAACCCGTGGGCAATAGTAAATGCTGCAGGTTATGTTAAGGTTGATGAAGCAGAAGATAACGATGAAATATGCATGAATGCAAATTGCAAAGGCGCAGCTATATTGGCTGAAATGTGCAGCAGGTATCCTGTAAAATTGATGACGTTTTCTTCCGATCTTGTGTTTGATGGTATGAAGCATGCAGCGTATGTTGAAAGTGATGAAGTGAATCCCCTGAACGTATATGGCAGAAGCAAAGCAGAAGCGGAACGAAATGTTTTAACCACAAACCCAAATGCTCTAATTATAAGAACAAGCAGTTTCTTTGGCCCGTGGGATAATTTCAATTTTATTACAACAACTTTAGCTGCGCTTAAAGAAAATAAACGCATAACTGTTGCCAACGATATTACTGTTTCGCCAACCTATGTTCCCGATCTTATCAATGAATCGCTTGATCTTTTATTAGATAATGAGCATGGTATTTTTCACCTTACAAATCTTGGACAAATAACATGGGCAGCACTTGCAGAACGCGTTGCTGATATGGCAGGTTACGATAAAGATTTGGTGAATGGTCAACCTGCACACAGGTTAAGATTAAAAGCTAAAAGGCCAGCCTACAGTGCATTGCAAAGTGAAAAAGGCGTTAAGCTGCCCACTTTGGAAAATGCATTGCAGCGCTATTTTGAATCAGCGGCGCA
>JAFBAF010000146.1 GCA_019247895.1 Parafilimonas sp.
AAATCAGTGCACAAATTCTCGCAGATAATACCGGCAAATCTTTTGAACGCATTATGAAAGATTTTGACCGTGATTACTGGATGGATGCCAAAGAGGCAGTAGAATATGGTATTGTAGATTCAGTTGTAGATAAACTTTAACCAATCGGGATATAAATTTGTATAAGCAAAGGCTTGTAATTCGTTACCTTTGCTTATACAAATTCGTAACTTTATTTTCTAAAATGGCAAAACAATCTAACCTGCATTGTTCTTTTTGTGGTCGCAGCCGTGATGAGGTAAAAATCCTCATTGCAGGCCAGGAAGGACATATATGTGAAAACTGTGTAGAGCATGCACAGGAAATAATTATGCAGGAGCTGCAGGTAAGAGATGAAACCCGTACCACACAATATAAATTCAACATTCGTAAGCCTGTTGAAATAAAAAATCATCTTGATCAATATGTAATTGGCCAGGATGATGCAAAGAAGATTTTATCAGTTGCCGTTTATAATCATTATAAAAGAATTACCCGCAAGCAACAGCCGGCAGACGACGTTGAAATTGAAAAGAGCAATATTATAATGGTTGGTGAAACCGGAACGGGCAAAACTTTGCTTGCAAAAACTATTGCAAAGCTTTTAAATGTTCCTTTTGCGATTGTTGACGCCACAGTATTTACAGAAGCTGGTTATGTTGGCGAAGATGTTGAAAGCATGCTTACCCGTTTATTACAGGCATGTAATTACGATATAGCTGCTGCCGAAAAAGGCATTGTGTTTATAGATGAAATCGACAAGATTGCGCGAAAAGGTGATAATCCTTCCATAACCCGGGATGTAAGCGGCGAAGGTGTGCAACAGGGGTTATTAAAAATGCTCGAAGGTACTGAGGTATTAGTTCCGCCGCAAGGAGGCAGAAAGCATCCTGAACAAAAAATGATCAGGATAAACACTACCAATATTCTTTTTATTTGCGGTGGTGCTTTTGATGGCGTTGATAAAATTATTGCACGTCGCATAAATACTAACGCTATTGGGTTTAATGTAAATAAAGAAGACCAGGAACAACAGCGCAAAAATTTGTTGCAGTATGTAAATGCACAGGATATCCGTGCATTTGGATTGATACCTGAATTGCTCGGGCGCTTGCCTGTTATCACTTATCTTAATCCACTGGATGCTTCTACGCTCAGAGATATTTTAACCGAACCAAAGAACAGCCTGATGAAACAATATACCAGGTTGTTTGAAATGGAAGGTATTAAATTGCTTATTGATGAAGATGTTCTTGATTTTATGGTGCAAAAAGCCTTGGAATTTAAACTTGGTGCAAGGGGCTTAAGAAGCATTTGCGAGCATATTCTTACTGATGCTATGTTTGAACTGCCTGGCAGCAACAAAAAAGAATTGCATGTAACATTAGAATATGCAACCAAAAAGTTTGAAAAGAGCAAGCTTAATAAACTTAAAGTTGCATAATGCTTTAGTTTGTTTTTTCTTCATCTATCCTTCCCCAAAAGGCAGCATCAGGTAAGCTGATAGCAAGGTCTTTTTCCTGTTGGTCGAAATTTACCATCCCAGGTCTTGCATTTGCAATCACTTGTACATCATAAATTTCTTCAACACCGTTTTGATATTTTATTTCACCAACAATATTTGTGCTTTCAAAATGCATAATAACAATGCCAGCTTCAGTTGATGTTGCAGCGATGGGCAGATCGCTGAAAGAAGAAGATTTCTCTCTTATTTTAGAATACGCAACAAATAAAAATCCTTTATGATAAGCCATTCCCCTTACGTAACCGCCAAATTTCTTTACAATATCAAATTTTCCCATTTGAACATCAACCTTAATTAATTCACCACTGGCAGAAAGCAGCACATATAATTCATCATTAATTATTCTTGGTGTATGCGGCATAGCAAGAGCACTTACAACAACTTCTCCAGACTCTACATCCATTACAGCACCGCCTTGTGTTTTATTGTTTCTCCATCCGCCATGCTCATTCGATATGCCAAGCATCGAAACAAATGCAGGCTTGTTGTTTTTTATTGCAACACCGTTTAAATGGCAACGGTCTTCAGGCATTAGTTCAGTTATAAATTTGGGTTTCCAAAAAGGCAAAAAATTATATGCATTATCCAGCCAGCACAAACAGCTAAATCTTGTATTTACCATTAATAATTTATCCTCAATCCAAACTAGATCATGAATATCTAAAAGGCTGGTATAATACTGGGCTCTTGGTACAAAAATGTTATCATAAGTATTTGGCTGGCGCTGGTATCCTTTTGCAAGCATTGGTGCTGACGAATAAATAAAAACATTTTCTTTACCGGCAACAGCCAATCGTTCGCCATCAAATGCAATACCCATCGGCTTTTGAATTGTTTTACCGAGCTGCACCAAATTCGTTTTATTCTTTGCACTGATGAAAACAAGTTTACCTGCCTGGTAAGTGCTAATAGCAACTGAACATCCGAGTTCTGAAAGCAATTCGGGAACATTTGGAGAATAAATACAACTAAACGGTTGCAGTATTTGACTCATGAATAGTAGAAATCAGCTGTTATAATTTTATTGCTTAATTACTTTTTGTTTGAATACAACAATATTGTTTTGCAACACTTGTACAAAATAAATACCGGGCTGTAATTGTTTTCCTGCATGAATACTATTACTGGTTGATGTAAACTGAGAAACAATTTTGCCGTTAACATCAGCAATTTTTATAACGCTGTTTTGATTTGGTGAATTGCTTAACTGAATTACAAATTCTGAAGTAAATGGATTAGGAAATGAATGAATATTTATTTTATCATTCATCGCAACAGCACTCGATTCATCATCATTAATAGTATGTACCAAACCCGAAACTTTATACGGCAAAGATGTTCCCACACCACAACTATCTTTTATTTCCACAGTATAATAACCATTTTGTTTTACCGTAAGTGTACTTTTAGTTGCACCTTGAATTATCACACCTTTCTTTCTCCACCTGTATAAATAATTTCCTTGTGGAATGGCTTTCAATTTTACTGTTGAATCATTAATATTTTGGGCAGTAATTTGTGCATGAGACGATGTTGTTTCCATTAAACCGCTCGAGCTGAAAATTTCATTATAACCATCATTATTTATATCAACCCATTCACCTGAATATCCAAATTGCGTTTTAGGTCCGTTTGCATCTGATATATATTTGGCATTGCCAACTGTTCCAATATTTTTCATGTAAGAACCATTTTGTGAAAAACCATAATCTGGTAATCCATCTTTATTCCAATCATAAAAACATCCGGGCGTATAAAAAAAAGGATTGTTGGATCCTGCTTGTTCAACAAATAGAGGATTTGTTCTTGTGCCTGTATTTTTCAAAAACCCAGTGTAAAGAAGATATTCACTGAAAACCATATCATAATCTCCATCACCATCAACATCTGCAATATTAAAAATCATATAATAATACCCGCTAAGTGAAAACGGATTTTTTAAATCGTTTCTTACAAAATTGGGTTTTGCGCTGTTTCCAATGTTTTCCCAGAAAAAAACACTTGTATAAGTAAGAGACCTGTATGCAGCAATAAAACAATCATAATCACCATCACCATCTATGTCTGCAAATTGCGGAGAGCTGCTAAAATGTGAAAACTCGCCGGTACCTGTATTTGGAAAACCATCAGCAGTGTCCACTTTATATTGCGGTAATTTAGGTGTACCAATATTTCTTAATAATACAAACTGAATCT
>JAFBAF010000310.1 GCA_019247895.1 Parafilimonas sp.
CTTACACTTCTTGCTCCATTATCTTTTAAAAGAGCTGCGGCTTTTGCCAGCGTGCCGCCGGTGTCTATAATATCATCTATCAAAACTATATCCCTGTCCTGTACGTCACCTATCAACACCATGCTTGCTATTTCATTTGCCCGTTTACGATGCTTATCACAAATAACCATTTCTGCGTTAAAATAGCTGGCAATTTCCCTTACGCGGTTGGTACTTCCTACGTCGGGGGCGGCAAAGGTAAGGTTTGGCAGCGTAAGTTTCTCTATATAAGGTATAAAAATGGCTGAGCTATCAAGGTGGTCAACCGGAATATCGAAAAAACCCTGTATTTGCGGAGCGTGTAAATCCATGGTAATTATTCGGTTAGCACCGGCAGCCTCCAATAATGTGGCTACAAGCTTCGAACCGATTGCTACACGCGGTTTATCCTTCCTGTCTTGCCTTGCATAACCATAATAGGGAATAACGGCGATGATCTTATAAGCACTGGCACGTTTGGCTGCGTCTATCATCAGCAATAATTCCATTAAGTTGTCGGTTGGTGCGCAGGTACTTTGAATTAAAAAAACATAATCACCGCGAATGCTTTCTAAAAATACAGGTTGAAATTCTCCATCGCTGAATTTTTGAATATTTACTTTACCTGATGGCACACCAAACCGATTGGCAATTTTGGCGCAGAGTTCCTGTGAACCTGTTCCTGAAAAAATTTTTACTGATGGACTCATAATAGTTTGATAGGCGGCGAAGATAGAAATTCAAAAAAGAAATATTAATTTGATGCTTTATATTTTTTACAATGCCTAACACCTCCATTAAAAACTGGGCAATTGACGACCGGCCCAGGGAAAAACTGCTGCTTAAAGGAAATAGTGTTTTAAGCAATGCAGAACTGCTGGCCATTCTTATAAATAATGGTACAAAGGATAAAAGCGCTGTTGATGTTACAAAAACATTACTCGCTGCTGTTGAAAATGATTTGCAAAAACTTGGAAAATTAACAGTAAAGGAAATATTGAAATTAAAAATAAAAGGCATTGGTGAAGCCAAAGCAATAACGATTGCAGCGGCACTGGAATTAGGATTAAGAAGAGATGTTGCAGAAAAGAAATTAGACGTTGTAATTCAAAGCAAAGATGTGGCGGAATATTTAAGAGCACAATTCAAATTTAAAAAGCACGAAATATTTGCAGTGTTGTATTTAAACAGGGCCAATAAAATAAAACATTCTGAAATTGTGAGTGAAGGCGGCATTACAGGTACTGTTGCAGATCCGCGCATTATTTTAAAGAAGGCGTTGGAAAATGATGCGGTAAGTATTATTCTTTGCCACAATCATCCAAGCGGAAGTTTAAAACCCAGCCGCGCCGATGAAGAATTGACAAGAAAAATTACAGAGGCAGCAAGCTATTTTGATATAAAAGTTTTAGATCACATTATTGTGAGTGAAGAAGGTTATTACAGTTTTGCGGATGAAGGGCTGCTATAAAACTATTACCTTTTATCGCTGTTTAATTTTTTTTAATTTAAAATATTACTATTTTGCCCTCAACTAATTTGTTTGAGACAAGTAACTGCCATAATACTACTTACCATTCATCTTTTTAATATTGCTGGATACCGAATGGCTTTCTCAATTGGAGAAAGTAAAGCAAGTAACGAAATGATGGCTTTATTAGATGACAATAAATATAATGAAAATGATCTTATCCAGGTTAAGGTTGCTTTAAATGCACCATACATTCAGGGAAATGGCAACTATGAAAGATACGATGGAATAATAGAGTATAATGGCGTTCAATATAATTATGTAAAGCGAATGATACAAAACGACACGTTGTATTTGTATTGCATTCCTAATAAAGAAAAAACAGATATCAGCAATATAAAACGTTTATATGCAAAACAAAATGCTGATGATACTTCCGGCAAAACATCAGAACAAACTGCATTAAAGAAAATAAACTTTTTAATTGAATATAATTTCGGTGCATTAAATTTTGACTTAAATCTATATCAATCTTTATCTTTTAAATCAATTTCGTTTAATAATCTCAGTACATTAAAAGGCTTTACCACAGAGCATTTGCAGCCACCGGATTTATTTATTTAAGTTTTATTGATTTTTTCCTTCCTGTAATTGCATGCATGAACATATGCATACAGTATCAACTTAAATAATATTTCATGCCATATATTCCGTTAGAAGAGCATTTGCCCGGCATTACCGGTTTGCTCGAATATGATAAAGAAGCCGCTGCACCCATTCGTGAACTTACACAAATTTTATTGCGTGGAGAAAGCACGTTGACTGAAGGCGAACGTGAACTAATAGCGACAGTTGTTTCAAACGGTAATCAATGTAAATTTTGTACAGCTGCGCATACTGCTGCTGCAGACGTTTTATTAGGTGAAAACGAAACATCAGAAAAAGTAAAACAAAATATTATTACTGCACCTGTCAGTGATAAAATGAAAGCGCTGTTGAGCATTGCATCAATGGTTCGCGAAAATGGAAAAGCAGTTACAAAAGAAGCAATTGATAACGCAAAGGCTGAAGGCGCAACTGACATCGAAATTCATGACACTGTTTTAATTGCAGCATTGTTTTGTTTGTACAATCGTTATGTTGATGGATTGGCAACAGTAACGCCAACCAATCCTGATTTTTATCAGGGGCTTGGTGAACGTTTGAAACATCATGGCTACAATCGTTTGCAACAAGGTTATGATCATTTGAAGAAAAATAAAATTGTTACGCAATGAAGCAAGCTTTAATAAATATGGATGATAAAGTAACAGTTGCAAAAGCATTGTATCAGCCGGCTGCGGCAACAAAGAGAAATCTTGCGATTGCGTTTATCATTTGTTACATCAGTATAATGTTCAGCGGTATTTCTTCTATGCTGATGTCAGTTTATTTACCGGTTGCAGTGAAAGATTTATTAGGCACTGTTACAGATGAAAAAATGAATTATAAAAGTGCTTATATAAATTCTGTTTTCATTTTTGGAAGCATGTTTGGCGGTTTTGCATGGGGTTGCATTTGTGATAAGATTGGCCGCTCAAAAGCAGTCATCTTTTCAACTGCATTGTATGCGTTGTTTACAATACTCACTGCATTTTCATCTTCATGGTTGCTGGTTGGGTTTTATCGTTTTGCAACAGGCTTTGGTGTTGGCGGCATGATTGTAACAACTAATATTTTAATTGCTGAATTATGGCCTGAAAAAAACCGCGCTATTGCATTGGGAATTGTTTCAGCAGCAATGCCGGTTGGTTTTATTGTTGCCGGCGCTTTAAATAATTTAATTCCTGAATGGCGCAACGCATTTCTCACAGGTATTGTTCCATTAATTACAGCCATCATTGCAATATTTATTTTGGTTGAACCTGAAAGCTGGAAACAAAGCAATCAATCATCAAACAAACAATTGGGTCAACAAATTTTTTCAACTGATTACAGAAAAAATTTAGTAAGTGGTTCTATTGTTTTTGGTGCAATGCTGATCGGTTTGTGGGCTGTGTTTTCGTGGGCGCCAACATGGGTGCAAAGCATTACACCTGATGCGAATAAAGCAAACGATTTACGTGGCATAACAATGATGGTTTTAGCATTGTCAGGTTTGGTGGGAAGCATTGTTTCTGGGTGGATTGTGAACACAATTGGCATGCGTAAAACAATGATGTTATGTTTTATTGCCTGTTTTATAATGACGGGAGTTGTATTCAAACTAAATACTTCAGTTATCAATACAACATTTATTGAAATGGGTTTACTGGCTTTCTTTTTTGGAATAAGCCAGGGCGCATTATCAGTATATATTCCATCATT
>JAFBAF010000039.1 GCA_019247895.1 Parafilimonas sp.
TTATTGGCAATGCTTGAAGCTTTTGTTGCAGCATCTTCATCTTTCAATTGCTCATAAGGCACGCTTATAAAAGCCATTTGCAAAAGCTCAGCATATTTATTTGCGGCCATTGTATCCCAGTTTATAAATGCATTGCGGAGGCTGTCATAATTTATAAGCACGCTGTCAAAAGCCATATTAAAGGAGTCGGTGTTTTTACTGATGTAAGTTTTTTTAGCAGCAGTATTATTTTCTGCAGGTTTGTTTTTACAAGAGGTGATAATGAAAAGAGAAAATAAAAAAAGAACGGTTGCTTTTGTTTTGATCATCAATTACATTTTCTGCAAATTTAATTGTAAACGGTTTGCAGCAAAGGTTGGAAAAATGTTTAACAGAATAATGATAAAATTTTAAAATGTATTCTTCAATAAGCAATAATATTTCATTTAATAATTAACTGCTTTAGCTTTGCGCCACAAATAAATTTTCATGCTGGCGGGTTTTAATAATGTAACATTTGAATTTGGTTCAAGAATAATTGTTGAAGATGCAACCTGGCACATTCAGCCCGGTGAACGTATTGGTTTGATCGGTTACAACGGAACCGGGAAATCAACCTTATTAAAATTATTGGTGGGCGAATACACACCTTCTGAAGGAACAGTTGAGCGCAGCCGCAATACTTCCATTGGTTATTTGCACCAGGATTTGTTGAGTTTTGATACTAACGATTCTATTTTGAATGTTGCGCTTGGTGCATTTGAAAAAGTGCGGCAACTGGAAAAAGAACTTGAAGAGATCGGCAAGAAATTAGAAGAAACTTCCGATGAAAAACTGCTTGAGATTTATTCAGACAAACTGCATGAAATGGATGTGCTGGATGGTTACAACATTCATCACAAAACGGAAGAAGTTTTACAAGGTTTAGGTTTTGCAAATGAAGATCTGCAAAGACCTTATAAAGAATTCAGCGGTGGTTGGCGCATGCGTGTGCTGCTTGCAAAAATGATCTTACAGCAACCTGATTTATTATTGTTGGATGAACCAACAAACCATTTGGATTTACCATCAATAGAATGGCTCGAAAAATATTTGCAGCATTATAAAGGCAGTGTTGTAATTGTTAGTCATGATAAATATTTTTTGAATCGCATGGTTACAAAAATCATTGAAGTGTACCAGCAGCAGTTGCATATTTATTCAGGCAATTATGATTATTATGAAACTGAAAAAGCGCAGCGTATAGAATTGCAGCAGCGTGCTTATGAAAACCAGCAGGATTATATTCGGCAGAACGAAAGATTGATTGAACGGTTTCGTGCAAAGGCAAGCAAAGCTGCAATGGCGCAAAGTCTTATAAAAAAATTAGACAAGCTCGACCGCGTAGAAAGTGCGGAACTCGAAAGGCCCAATCTTAAAATAAACTTTCGCCTCGATAAGCAACCCGGAAAAATTTTGGCATCATTAAAACATTCAACAAAAAAATTTGGTGATAATGTTATTGTTGAAAATGCTGATGCGGAAATTGATCGCGGCGATAAAATTGCTTTGATAGGAGCGAATGGAAAAGGGAAATCAACTGTTTTAAGAATGCTTGCCGGCACTGAGCCTTTTGATGGCGAAAGAAATTGGGGACATAATGTTGATGAAAGTTTTTATGCGCAACATCAACTGGAAGCATTGAATTTAAACAATACGGTGTTAGAAGAAATGATGCAATGTGGCAGCGGCAAAACAGAATTAGAATTGCGTACATTGCTCGGTTGCTTTTTATTTGGCGGCGATGATGTTGAAAAGAAAATTCGCGTATTAAGCGGTGGTGAAAAAGCAAGAGTTGCGTTGGCAAAAGTTATTGCCGGGAAAGCCAATTTTTTGTTGTTGGATGAACCGACAAACCATTTGGATATTCACAGTGTTGAATTATTAAGCGAAGCTTTAAATAAATATGAAGGCAGTTATATTTTAGTGAGCCACGATCGTTATTTCATTTCAAAAACAGCAAATAAGATCTGGGAAATTGTTAATCATGAAATAAAAGAATTTAAAGGCGGTTATGAGGAGTATGTGCAGTGGAAAGAGAGAATGGAACGCTCAACAGTCAATAGTCAACAGTCAACAGAAAAACGGTCAACTGTTAACCGTCAACAGTCTACAGAAGAGGATGACGTAGAATCTAAAACATCAAACATTAAACCTTCAACATTAAACAACAGCATCAACCGCGATCAGCAAAAGGAATTACAAAAATTGCAAAAACAATTTAGTAAAATTGAAAGCAGTTTAAATGAGTTGAATCAGCAAAAAACAAATGTGGAAGCGGAATTGGCCGATCCAAAAAATTACTCAGATAAAAATAAATTTATTGAATTGGAAGAACGCTATAAATCTGTTCAACAAAAAATAACTGCAGCAACCAAAGAATATGAAGTGCTGTTTGAAAAAATAATGCAATTAGAAATGTAGAAACAAAAGTCCTTTTATAAAAAACATTTATCTTGAAATAAATTTAAACTATGTCGTTACCAACAAACAACAAAAAGAACAACGCTAAAAGCGGCAAAAATCAGCAAAATAATAATGCCGGCTCAAAGTTTATAAAAGTGAATTCCAAAGCCGGAGGCGCAAAACAAAAGGTAAGATCAACCGGAGCGAACAGGGGAAGTTGATGTACAAAAAATAAAATTTGTTTTAATAAAAAATTCTATCTTTTGCTTTTAAAATACAAGCTATATGATAAAGTTCAATGAAATTAAAATGGGAGATTTTCTCATGGGCGATTTTGAAGGAAAAATGTGGGAAGGCGAAGTGGTAAATTTGAACGGAGATGAAAAGCAGGTTTGCCTTGCAACAGATGTACAGGATTTTTGGTTTGAAACAGAAGACCTTTACCCGATTCCTTTGAATGATGAAGCTATGCGTAAACTTAATTTTACACGTGAAGAAATGCCTGATGGTTCTGTAAAATATAAGAAAGGCGCATTTAGAATGCTGATCAAAAAACCTGATGATTTTAATTATATAGATATTTGGTATCGTGATGACAAACGCCTTCATCCGCCGGTGCAATATGTGCATCAATTGCAAAATCATTACCTGCAGATGACAAAAGTGCACTTAACAAAACAGCCGATTGCATAAATTATATGTTTATATTTTACAACCATCATGCAATAGTGTGATGGTTTTTTTGTTTATGAATTTTTCATCATGAAGCGCCTGACACTTTTTTACTTTTTACTTTTTACTTTTTATTTTTCAAATGCGCAGCAGTTTGGCGGCGATCCTTCACCTGTAAAATGGAGGCAGTTAAATACAGATACAGTGCGCATTATTTTTCCTGAAGGAATGGATAGCATTGCTAAACGTATTGCAACCATTACTTCAACAGAGCAACAACATTATTCATCAACGATCGGCGAGCGCTTGCATAAGATAAATATTGTGTTGCGGCCACAAACAATTTTCTCAAATGGTTATGTAGCATTAGGTCCGTGGCGCAGCGAATTTTTTTTAACGCCTGATCAAAATGCTTTTGAATTAGGTGCCATGAGCTGGCCAGACTTGTTAAGTGTGCACGAATACAGGCACGTTGAACAATACAGCAATTTTAATATTGGTCTTTCACATGCAATGCATATTTTATTTGGTGAAAACGGGCAGGCGTTGGCAAATGCAGCTTCCGTTCCGGATTGGTTTTTTGAAGGTGATGCAGTTTACAATGAAACTTTATTAAGTGAGCAGGGCAGGGGAAGATTGCCTTTGTTTTTAAACGGATATAAAGCTTTGTATTTACAGAATAAGAATTATTCATACATGAAGTTGCGCAACGGCTCTTACAGAAATTATGTGCCTGATCATTATCCTTTAGGTTATATGTTGGTTGCTTATGGAAGAGAAAAATACGGAGATGATTTTTGGAAAAATGTAACGCATGATGCCGCTTCCTTTCATTCTTTATTTTACCCCATGCAACATGCAGTTGAAGATTATGCGCACATTTCTTTTAGTGATTTTGTAAATGATGCATTTAACTTTTATCAGCAACAATGGAAAGATGAATCGTTTTCCAACCTGCAGTTTATTGATTCGGTTGAAAAAAATAACGTGGTTGATGAAAGGTATCCTTATGTAACAGATGATGGTTCGATAATTTTTTTGAAAAGAAGTTATAAGAATATTCCGCAGTTTATTATCAAACATAACAATGGAAGAACTGAAAAAATTGCTGTCCAGGATATAACTGATGATAATTATTTTTCATACAACAACGGAAAGATTGTGTATGCATCTTATAAACCCGATGCACGTTATGGCAACCGTG
>JAFBAF010000249.1 GCA_019247895.1 Parafilimonas sp.
ATTTCATTGTCTTATTCAAGGATAATTTCCCAAAAATTTATTTCGGAATCATCTTTGCCTTACTATAATTAAAAAGACGATATATGGAAAGAGAATTATTAATAACCGTTAAGAAGAGCAATTACGACAACAAGAAAATAAACAAGGAAATTGAATGTATTAAAACATTATTCCCGTACCTCGAATCATTTGACACTTTTACTATGAGCAACCAAATTTTTGACCTGGAAAAACATGCTATAGTGAATACAAGGCCAAGGTTGAGGCATATATTTAATGAAGGCATTCAAAAGAACAACAGTTTTATTGTAAGCCTTAATTAAGGAGCAGGCGGTTTTACCAATTTGTTCTGAAATGATGTGGTTAAGAACGCATTTGTTTTCGGCAATAGCTGCAGCAATAATAACCTCCCTAACCTTGTTTAAAAGACATCAGCAGTTTGCCTGTGTTTTTTACTTATTAAATATTTGTGATAAATAATTTCCTGGACAGGTACATTTTTAATTTTACTTTCAAGCCAGCCAATAATATCCAAATACATAAATGAACGTGTAGCTAACGGATTGCCTTTTATTGCTTCTAATTTTTCTTTAAGCGGTTTGAAAGCAGCAAAAATTTCTGCAGACTTTAATGAAAAAGAATTCCGTAAAAATTTAAAGATCTCTTCTTCAATAACATTCAGGTTTTTCATTTTTGCCATAAACCTGTACACAGATCTTATAAGATATTCCACCAATTGATAATTGCCCATTTCATAATGCGCTATTAAATGCAATAACCTCGCATAACAATGCAGGTCAATGCGTAAATCCGGTTTGCGGTTTATAATCAGGTTTAAATATTCTATAGCCTTTTCATTGTCGCCACTTCCAAAATATAAACAGGCAATTTTATAATAAAAGATAAGAATGCGGTGTGTATCTATATGCAGTTTATATTCTTCAATTTTTTCTTCAATATATGGTACAATGCTTAAGCCTTTTGTAAAAGTTCCATGCATGAAATGCTTGTTCAATTGGGCTATCTGTAAATAAATAAATGTTTGAATTTGCGTGTTAGGATCTTTTTGCCCGGCTTCAGAATCCGCAAAATGTTTAAACTGCTGTAATACTTCTTCAAACTTTTTATAGTTTGATAAAACAAAATGTGCCGTTGCCAAATTATGCAATCCTTTTACATATTGAATAGATTCAATAAGCTTCATATCAGCATTCGCTTCAAAAAGATCAACCCATTTTTGAGAGTAGCGATAAAACCCTAAAAGATCCTGCAAAATAAATGTGTACCAACTGTGTGCCTGGAAAAAATATAACCGTTCATAAAAATCCATTTTGCGCAAATCGCATTCCGGCAGGTTTGCATTGAAAAAAGCCTTTAAAGCTTTCTCATCTTTTTCATCCCTCGCATGCCCGTTTTGAATATACCAGCTATACAACCGCAACGCAAAACCGGAAAGCTTACTTAACAAAGAAACCCTTCGCGTCACTTCTTCTGATTCTCTTGACAATTCTTCGGCCCTGTTTTCAAAACTTCTTGTTATGTGCATGCTTTCAATCTTCTTTTCAAATATTAATGCCTGCATTCGATAGGTAGATTGATTGTGCGTTTTTGCAGTTGCCTTTACCTTATCCAGAATTTTCAACGCCTGCATGTACAAACCTTTGTTGTAGAGCAAACGCGCATGCATTATTTGTTCGCTCAATTGTGTTTCAATATCAGGAGAAGAATGCGTAAGGCTTGAAAGAATTTGTTTATACAAATAAGCTTTCATGTTTGAAAGCTGTTGTTTTTGCAACGATGCATTTTTACGCAATAATTTTTCTTCATCATATTCAGCCATATTATCCAGCGCATCAAACAAAGCCAGGATCTTTAAATCATCACTGCCGGATATGCGTTTTACATGAAGTTTAAATAGCCGCTTTTCTGATTTGCCAAGCGATTGTATCAATTGAAAAAGCTCATCTGTATTCCTGTTAGGCATCGTAAAAAAAATTTGCTCAAGTGCAGTACTGTAAAGGATTTCAACACAATTATAACATGTTTTAAACCGTAAAACAAGCTGTAATTTGATTTTACACTCAACGCACAGGATTTTATTTTTATATACTGCGCAGCCAGCATGTAATTCAGTAACTCTCAAAATTAATCAGTCTGCGCTGCTTATCTAATTAGAATGTTATGCAAACAAAAAAGATTAACATTTTCGACACCACACTTCGTGATGGTGAACAAGTCCCCGGCTGCAAACTCAACACAAAAGAAAAAATTCAACTGGCGCTTGCATTAGAAGAATTAGGTGTTGATATAATTGAAGCCGGTTTTCCTATCTCAAGCCCCGGAGATTTTTCTTCGGTTGAAGAGATCGCAAAAGTTATCAAACATGCAAGTGTATGTGGTTTAAGCCGAGCTGTTCAGAAAGATATTGAAGCAGCAGGTGAGGCATTGAAATATGCAAAACGTCCACGCATACACACAGGCATCGGCACAAGTGATTCACACATCAAAGCAAAATTTAAAGCAACC
>JAFBAF010000281.1 GCA_019247895.1 Parafilimonas sp.
TTAACTCATTATGATATACTTCCATTTCAAGCATTGCCGCAGGTTGAAAATACATTTGCTTCGATTGCGTTTTTCTGGTCGATTGGCGCACACCTTTTACAATATAACTCTGCATGCCAAACAATTCGGTATAAACTGAAGTAATTACACTCGTTTCGCCGTATTGAATGGTGCGTAATACAATACCTTTTGTTTTATACGTCATATTATTGCGGACAAAACAGCCAAGTTATGCAAAGAAGAATTATGGCTAATTGCACTGGTTTTGTTAAATCGTTGTCGATTATTCGTCGAATTCTATTACTTTTGCCATCCTTTCACAAGGTGCAGTATGGTGACTGTTGCCTGTTTGAGTTGAAATTATTTGATAGTATTTAAAAAAATTACAAATGAAACGCACATTTCAGCCGCACAATCGTCGTCGCAAAAGCGTACATGGCTTTCGCCAGCGTATGGAAACAGCAAACGGTCGTAAAGTTTTGGCAAGCCGCAGAGCAAAGGGTCGTAAAAAACTTACTGTTTCTGATGAAAGAAAATTAAAATAAGAAAAAAGCATTTTCTCTATAAAGGCTGATCTTGTATCAGCCTTTTTTATTTTATTCAGTTCAATTACCGATCATCTCTTTAGCGTTTTCAATCGCAGCCGAAGTCGGTGCTTCACCGGCAAGCATTTGCGCAATTGCCTGGATGCGTTCATCTTTATTCAACAAACGAATATTGGTTTGCACTGCATCATTTTTAATTTGCTTATACACATAAAAATGTGCGTCTGCTTTACCGGCAATTTGAGGTTGATGCGTGATGGAAATGACTTGCCTTTGCTTTGCTAATTGCTTTAAAATTATTCCAACCTGTTTTGCAGCTTCGCCCGAAATACCAGTATCAATTTCATCAAAAATGAGTGTGGGCAGGTTTATTTTTTCAGCCACTAATGATTTAATGCAAAGCATCAACCGGCTTAATTCTCCGCCGCTTGCAACTTTCCGCAAAGATTCAAAACGGTTACTTTTATTGGCATCAAATAAAAATTCAATTATGTTTTTTCCAAATTGATTTAATTGGATATCGGTAACAGAAATTTTAATTCTTGCATTCGGCATTCCAACCTGTGCAAGCAATGCGTTCACATTTTTTTCTAAAGAAGCAATAACTTTTTTGCGTTTTAATGATAGCTCTTCTGCAAAAATTTCTAACTGCTTTTTTTGTTCGTTGAATGTATGTTGAGCAGTTGCGACCGCATCATCAATATTCAAAGCTGCATTTAATTTTTTTTGCAGTTCATTTTTTATTTCGATCAAGTGGTTCGTTGATTGAACGCCATGTTTTTTTTGCAAACGATAACCCTGCGCTAAACGTTCATTGATAAAATTGATCCGGGTTTCCTCATAATTTACTTCATCATTAAGGCTTTCTAATTCATTACTAATATCAGCTAATTCAATTTGTGTACTTTGCAAACGGCTTATTAATTCATTTAAAGTTGTATTGAAAGAAGCAAAATGATTTAATTTATTGATGAGTTGCTTTATAGATTGAACAATCGGTTGCTCACTTTCCTTTAATTCATACACTGAAGAACTTAACGCTGCTTTAATTTCTTCAGAATTATTTAAAACTTCCAATTCTTTATCTAAATCTTCAAGCTCATTTTGTTTTAAGTTGATATCATTTAATTCATCAAATAAGAACTGGTTGTAATCCAATTCTTTCTGAAAATTATTTTTCTGTGTTGTTAATTCTCCTAATTGTTGCTGCGTTTGCTTCCAGGCATTAAACAAAGAAATGTATTGTGATATTAACTTTTCATTGCCTGCCAAAGCATCAACAACTTCGCGCTGAAAATCTGAATCTCCCAATTCTAAAGTATCAAATTGCTGGTGCAGATCAACCAGCATCGAAGCCAATTGTTTTAATTGCTGCAAATTCGCCGGCGTGTCATTTATAAATCCACGCGATTTTCCATTGGCTGCAATTTCTCTTCTTAAAACCAATTCATCATCTGCAGTAAAATCATTTTCATTTAAAAACCCGGTAACATTTTTTCTTTTTTCAATATTAAAAACGCCTTCAATAAAACATTTTTTTTCTTTATGAAGTAAAGCTGATGAATCGGAACGTTCTCCAAGAATCAAACTTAAAGCGCCAATTAAAATACTTTTTCCCGCACCAGTTTCCCCGGTTATAATGTTGAAGTGTTCTGAAAAATTTATTTCAAGCAAATCTATAATTGCATAATTCTGTATGATAAGCTTTGAAAGCATCTGGCAAATTAATATAAAACGCAGAGAGTTTAAACAGCGTTATAAAGCGTGCAAAACATAAAAATTCATGTGCACAGTAATTCATTTAAAGAATTGATTCATCTAAATGTCAATCTTCGCGTACTTGGCGTGGCTTTCAATAAAGCTGCGGCGTGGAGCTACTTCATCGCCCATTAACATGCTAAATACTTCATCAGCATTGGCAAGACTTTCAATAGTAACTTTTTTAAGCGTTCTTCTTGATGGGTCCATTGTTGTTTCCCATAATTGTTCGGCATTCATTTCACCTAAACCTTTGTACCGCTGAACATGCACACTGTCTTCTTTACCATTACTTAATTTTTCAATCCACAGTTTGCGTTGTTCCTCATCAAAAGCGTATTCCTGTTCTTTACCTCTTTTTACAAGATACAAAGGAGGTTGGGCTATATACACATACCCTTGTTCAACCAATTCCTTCATGTAACGGAAAATAAATGTGAGGATCAGTGTTGCAATATGCGAGCCATCAACATCAGCATCCGTCATGATGATAAGTTTATGATAACGGAGTTTTGCAATGTTCAACGCTTTTGGATCTTCAGCAGTACCAATGGTAACACCCATTGCAGTGAAAATATTTCTTATTTCTTCGTTCTCATAAATCTTATGTTCCATTGCCTTTTCAACATTCAAAATTTTACCACGTAGGGGAAGGATAGCCTGGAACGTTCTGTCGCGACCTTGCTTTGCAGTTCCGCCGGCACTGTCGCCTTCAACCAAATATAATTCACATCTTTCGGGGTTACGTTCGCTGCAATCTGCAAGTTTGCCGGGTAAACCGCCGCCGCTTAAAACAGTTTTACGCTGAACTAATTCCCTTGCTTTTTTTGCGGCCACACGTGCCTGTGCAGCTAAAATAACTTTGCTAACAATATTTTTTGCTTCTCTTGGATTTTCTTCCAAATAAGCTTCCAATGCACGGGATACAGTTGTTTGAACAATACCGCTTACTTCACTGTTGCCAAGCTTTGTTTTTGTTTGACCTTCAAACTGCGGTTCAGGAACTTTTACAGAAATAACAGCACTTAAACCTTCCCGAAAATCATCGCTTTCAACTTCAACTTTTGCTTTTTCAAACAAACCATTTTTATCACCATACGTTTTAAACACCCTTGTAATAGCTGTACGAAAACCGGAAACGTGAGTTCCGCCTTCAATAGTATTGATATTATTTACATAAGAAAAAATATGTTCCTTGAAATCATCGTTGTATGTAAGTGCAACGTCAACAGCAACATTACTTGAAGCATCAAAAGCCTCAACATACAGGGTTTTAGGAAGGAGAGAAGTGCGCTTACCATTTTTGTCGAGCATTTCAACAAACTCCACAATTCCACCTTCGCTATAAAAAACTTTTGAATAAAAGTTCCCTGAATCATCCTGTTCACGCAAGTCGGTTAAAATTATGCGGATGCGCTTATTCAAATAACTTAATTCGCGCAAACGGCCCTCTAAAATTTCCCTGTTATAATTCGTTACCTGGAATATTGTATTGTCGGGCCAGAAATGAATTTTAGTCCCGGTTTTTTCTGACTCTCCAATTTCCCTTACAGCATATTGCGGATGGCCGATATGATATTCCTGTTCAAATATTTTTCCATCACGTTCAACGGTTACATGCAGTTTTGTACTTAAAGCGTTCACACAACTTACCCCAACTCCGTGCAAACCACCTGAAACTTTATAAGTGTCTTTATTAAATTTTCCACCGGCATGCAAAACCGTCATTACAACTTCAAGAGCGCTCCGTTTTTCTTTAGCCATTATTCCTGTTGGAATGCCGCGGCCATCATCATGCACGCTAATGCTGTTATCTTCATGAATAGTTACCGAAATATTTTTGCAAAAACCGGCCAAGGCTTCATCAATCGAGTTATCTACAACTTCGTAAACCAAATGATGCAAACCCTTTACGCCAACATCACCAATATACATTGCAGGGCGTTTGCGCACCGCTTCCAAACCTTCTAAAACCTGAATACTTTCTGCACCATAATTTGCTTGCTGAGAGGAAGAATCCTGTTGCTGTTCATTCATAAAAAAGAGAGAAAAATTATCTTTAAACTGTAAATAATTTAAGTGTGCAAATTTACAATAATTAAAGGGTTTTCCAGCAATAAATCATTGTTTATATATGGTTTTATAAATTGTTTTTATTTATTGAAAAAATAAGCAAGATATGGTTGTTATATTTTTTATCAAACAAGCAAATAATGGCCTAACTATGAAAATTAAAATAATTGTTAGCGGCGAAATTCCATACAAAAACACAAAGCACCGCCAGCGCTTTTGAAACATAAAAATTTAGCTTTAGCCTTTCATTGAATAAATACACAAACATGTTATTCAAACCTAAACCAACAATTGAGATTAATATAAACTTTATGAAATAAACATTGGTGTTTTGGCCACTTACCTGAAAAGTCCATTTTAAATTCAAATAAAAATTATTGATTACTGCACAGGTAAAGCCGAGACTGTTAGCGGCATATTTATTCAGGCGCAGCTTTTCCTTTAAAAGCCATGTTACCAAAAAATCGATGCACATGCCTATAAAGCCAACCACACCAAACTTCAATATCTTTTGTAAAAATTCCATGCCGCAAAATAAAGGCGCAGAAAGCTGAGTATTGTGTAGTTAATGGTGTAAGGTTGAATTTTTTTCGTGAAATTTGCAGTTTGAGCAGAAGATATAATATGATACTATACAAAACAGACGCAGAAGTAGAACTAATGAGGAAAAGCGCAAGGCTTGTAAGTGAAACGCTGACAGAAGTTGCCAAAATGCTTAAACCCGGTGTAACTACTTTCCAGATTGACAGGCTTTGCAATGAATTCATTCGTGATCATAAAGCCATTCCTTCATTCTTAAATTACCGTGGGTATCCGTTTACAATTTGTGCATCAGTTAACGATGTGGTGGTACATGGATTTCCCAATAACCATGCTTTAAAAGATGGCGATGTTGTATCAATTGATTTCGGAGTAATATTAAATGGCTGGCACGGCGATCATGCTTACACTTTTTTATTGGGCGAAGCAAGCAATGAAGTTTTGCAATTGCTGCGTGTAACAAAAGACTCTCTGTATAAAGGCATTGAAAAAGCAATTGCAGGAAACAGGGTTGGAGATATTTCACATGCCATACAGGAATATACAGAACGTAAACATGGTTATGGGGTGGTGAGAGAATTAGTTGGCCACGGTTTAGGGAGAAGTTTGCATGAAGATCCACAGGTGCCTAATTATGGTAAAAAGGGCATTGGAAAAGTGTTGAAGGAAAATGTGGTGATTGCTATAGAACCAATGATAAACATGGGCACAAAAGATGTGTACACTGATGATGATGGATGGACAGTTCGTACACGTGACGGTAAACCATCTGCGCATTTTGAACATGATGTTTGCGTAAAAAAGAATAAGGCATTAATACTTTCCGATTATTCAATTATTGAAAAAGCGGAACAAGCGAACAGCAACCTTAATACATCTTATTATATGCCTAAAATGGCTGCGGCATCCTAAGCAACTATTACATGAAGAACATTAATATTATTAATGAAAAAATAATTCCTTTCGATAAAATTGAAAGTTGGGTAAACAGTAAAAAACTTACGTGTAAAACCATTGCTTTTACAAATGGTTGCTTTGATATTTTGCATGAAGGCCATATTTATTCCTTATCACAAGCGGCTAAGGAAGCAGATTTTTTAGTGGTTGGCGTAAATGCAGACAGCAGTGTTAAGAAATTAAAAGGTGAGCACAGGCCAATCAATAATGAACATAAACGCTCATTGATACTTGCCGCATTAATACTGGTTGATGCAGTTGTGATTTTTGAGGAAGACACTCCCCTTGAACTCATTAAAAAAGTTATGCCTGATGTTTTGGTTAAAGGTGGTGATTACACTATTGAAACAATTGTTGGTGCTAAAGAAGTTATTGCAAACGGGGGCCGAATTGTAATCAATTCTTTAATAGAAAACGCATCTACTACAGGCATAATCGAAAAAATTAAGAGCCTTTAATTACTCTCTCCAATAAGTTTTATTTTTCCTTGCATCACGGGTCACAGGTTGCGTGCTAAACTTAACATTACCTGAATTAATAGCGCTTATATTTGAATATAGTTTGTATGAAAAATTTGATTGCAAGAGATATTAGTTGGCTAAGTTTTAATGCAAGAGTATTGCAGGAGGCAAGTGATCTTTCGGTTCCGTTGCGTGAAAGAATACGTTTTCTGGGTATCCACTCAAATAATATGGATGAATTTTTTCGTGTGCGTGTGGCTACCTTAAAACGTATGATAGAGTTGGGTGGTAAAAAAGGCAATATGCATTTGGAAGAAAACCCGCAACACATTCTCGATGAAATTCAAACAATAGTTCTTGATCAGCAAAATGAATTTAATCTTATCTGGCAAGGCATTTTAAAAGAGATGCAACAGCAGAATATCTTTCTTATCGATGAAAAGAAATTAAACAAACAACAGCAACTGTTTGTAAAAACTTATTTTGAAGAGGAAGTGCGTTCAAACATTATTCCTTTAATGATTGAAAGCTTGCCGCAACTGCCTTATCTCCGCGAAAAAAGTATATATCTCGGTGTTGTAATGCGCAAAGAAGATACTGCATACAATCAAAAATATGCGTTAATAGAAGTGCCAAGCCGTTCGCTTGGCAGGTTTATACAATTACCTTCACCTGATGGGCAGCAGCATATTATTTTGCTGGAAGATATCATTCGCTTTAGCCTTCCATTTATATTTTCTTATTTCAATTATACAAGATTTGAATCTTATGTTTTTAAAGTAACAAAAGATGCCGAACTCGATATTGATAATGATTTAAGTACATCTTTTGTACAAAAAATTGAAAAAGGAATTAAGAACAGGCGTTCCGGTAAAACAACACGTTTTGTATTTGATAAGGAAATGGATGCCGGTTTGCTGGAATACCTGATGAAAAAATTAAACCTCTCCAGGCATGATAATATTATTCCCGGGGGCCGTATTCACAACTTCAGGCACTTCATGGATTTTCCTGATGTTTTCAAGCAAAAAAATGTACGCCGTCAACCATTCAGGCATCCTGCATTAAGCAATGCTTCGCGTGTTACAGATGTTATTTTACAGCAAGATGTGTTACTGCATTTTCCATATCATTCATTCGACGCTGTTATTGATCTTTTGCGTGAAGCGGCGATGGATCCGGAGGTGCTTTCCATTAAAATAACTGCATACAGGCTTGCATCAAATTCAAAAGTTATCAACGCATTAATTAATGCAGTACGTAATGGAAAAAATGTAACTGTTATGCTTGAGTTACGTGCCCGTTTTGATGAGGAAGCTAACCTTGAATGGAAAGAACGATTAGAAGTGGAAGGTGTAAAAGTATTAATTGGGATTCTAAATACAAAAGTGCATGCAAAACTTTGCATCATTAAAAAGAGAAGCGGTAAAAGAACTATTCAATATGGCTTTGTAAGTACTGGAAACTTAAACGAAAAAACAGCAAAGGTGTATGCAGATGAATGTTTGCTTACAGGCAATCGCAATGTAATGGCTGATATTAACCGCATCTTTAAATACCTTGAAAATCCATCAAAAGAAAAATACTTGACGGGCTGTAAAACATTAATGGTTTGCCCGAATGTTATGCGTAACGAATTAACACAATTGATCAGTACGGAAATAAAGCATGCGAAGGCAGGCAAAAAAGCATCTATAATTTTAAAAGTAAATTCATTAAGTGATCCTCAACTCATAAACAAATTATATGATGCTGTTGAAGAAGGTGTAAAATTAAGTTTAATTGTTCGCGGCATTTTCTGCGCAAGATTCAAACATAAAAAATCGCATCCTGTTACTGCAATCAGCATAGTTGATGAATATCTTGAGCACTCGCGTGTAATGATCTTTCATCATGGCGGTAAAGAAAAAATATATATTTCATCAGCAGACTGGATGATACGTAACCTCGATCACCGCGTTGAAGCGGCGATGCCCATAAAAGATAAAGCGCTTTGCCACGAACTAAAAGACATCCTGCACATTCAGTTAAGTGATAATGTTAAGGCAAGAATATTGAATCATAATTTACAAAATCATTATGTAAAGCCGGCAGGAAAAAAACGAGTGCGTGCACAAATTGAAACTTATAATTATCTCTACAAAAAAATAAAACCAGTTGAAACTCGCAGCGATTGATATTGGAAGCAATGCGGCAAGATTACTGATTTCAGAAGTAAACGAAAATGAAAACGCCCGGCCTGTTTTTACAAAGCTTAATTTAATTCGTGTGCCATTGCGTTTAGGTTTTGATGTTTTTGAGAAAGGAGAGATCACTTTCCAGCGCAGCATAATGTTGATGCAAACAATGAAAGCTTTTGGGTTTTTGCTGAAGGCATATAATGTGCAACATGTAAAAGCCTGTGCTACCAGTGCCATGCGTGATGCGCATAACAGCGCAGATATTTTAAAAAAAGTTAAGCTTGAAACGGGTATTCAAATTGAAATTATAAGCGGAGATAAAGAAGCTGCAATGGTTTATGAAAATCATGTTGCAGAAAACCTGGATAAAGAACATGCATATGTTTATATAGATGTTGGCGGTGGAAGTACAGAGCTGAGTTTTTTTTCTGAAGCACGATTAAAGTATAAAGAGTCGATTAATATCGGCACAATCCGGCTTTTAAAAAATATGGTTGATGAACGGCAATGGAACGAATTCAGAGATAAAATAAGATCAAACATAAAAAGTAAACTACCTGTTATTGCAATAGGATCCGGTGGTAATATCAATAAAATATTTTCACTCAGTAAAAAGAAAGACGGCAAGCCGCTTTCGTTTCAACTGCTGAAGGATTATTATAAAGAACTTTCTAATTTTTCTGTGGAAGAGCGCATTCGCTTATATAAAATGAAAGATGATCGGGCTGACGTGATCGTACCTGCTTTGCAGATTTATGTAAACGTTATGCGCTGGGCAGATATTGAAGAAATTTATGTACCGAAAATTGGATTGGCAGATGGATTGATTCAACATTTGTATGAAGAAGTTGTAAGAACCGGGATTTAAGATTTATAAGATGTTGAGGATATTAAAACTTGATGCATATTTGCACTTTGACATCTGGATATGTTTTATTCTAAAGCAGGACCATATTCAGTAAACCATCACAAACTTTTATTCAGATGTCTACCCATAAAGAAATAAAAAAAATTACTACTAACACTTTGCAGCGCATGAAACAACATGGAGAAAAAATTTCTATGTTGACTGCTTATGATTTTTCTTTCGCAAAAATTATAGATAATGCAAACATTGATGTAATTCTTGTTGGCGATAGTGCCAGCAATGTTATGGCCGGACACGAAACAACCCTGCCAATAACGTTAGAACAAATGATTTATCATGCGTCTTCTGTTATTCGGGGTATAAATCGTTGTTTGGTTGTGGTTGATCTGCCATTTGGTTCGTATCAATCTAATTCCGAAATAGCGTTGGCTTCTGCTATACGAATCATGAAAGAAACAGGTGCACATGCAATAAAGCTCGAAGGTGGAGAAGAGGTACTGGAAAGTGTGCGGCGCATTATTTCTGCAGGCATTCCGGTGATGGGCCATTTAGGTTTAACACCGCAAAGCATTTATAAGTTCGGAACATATAATGTACGTGCAAAGGAAGAAGAAGAAGCAAATAAATTGCGCAATGATATAAAGCTGTTGGAAGAAGCCGGTTGTTTTGCAATTGTGTTAGAAAAAATTCCCGCACAACTGGCAAAAGAAGTTACAGAAAGTTTGCAGATACCAACAATAGGAATTGGTGCAGGTAAATATTGTGATGGCCAGGTATTGGTAATGCATGATATGCTTGGTATTAATACCGAATTTAAACCGCGCTTTCTGCGGCAATATTTGAATTTATACGAACAGGTTTTAAATGCGGTGCAGCATTATGTAAATGATGTAAAGTCAAATTCGTTCCCTTCTGATAGTGAATCTTATTAAGCCTATGAATCGCATTGACCGCTTGTCTGCCATATTAATACAACTTCAATCAAAGCGTTTAATTAAAGCCCAGGACATTGCAGATAAATTTTCAATAAGCCTGCGCACCGTATATCGTGATGTGCATGCGTTGCAGGAAGCCGGCGTACCAATAATTGGGGAAGCTGGAACCGGTTATAGTTTAATGGAAGGTTATAAACTTCCGCCGGTGATGTTTAATACTGATGAAGCCTCCGCTTTATTAACTGCAGGCAAACTAATGCAATCAAAAACTGATGCAAGCTTATCAAAACATTATAATACCGCTTTAGATAAAATTAGAGCTGTTTTAAGGTTTAATGAGAAAGATCACATTGAAGAAATTGATGAACACATTGCTGTTGTGCAACATCCTGCTATCAAATATGAGCCACCTTCAGATCTTCATCTTCAGTCAATCTTAAAAGCAATTGCTAATCGTGTTATCGTTGACATACGTTATGCATCACTTGAAAATAATGATATTACACAGCGCAATATCGAACCTGTTGGCATTTATAATTTAGGCAATCATTGGCATTTGGTTGCATTCTGTCATTTGCGAAATGATTATCGCAACTTTAGAACAGATCGAATAGAAAAATTAATTTCTACTGATGAATCCTTTATAAAAAATCATCCGCCTTTACAGGAATTTATCAATAAAATGTCAGCACAACCTGAATTAAGAAAGGTAGTAATTGACGTAGAAAAAGAGATCGTAAAATATTTTGGAGAACAGAAATATTATAATGGTTTTGTGAAGGAAGAAGATATTGGCGAATATGTACGCATGACTTTTGTTTGCGGCTCGCTGGAAGGCTTTGCAAGATGGTTTATGTTGTATGGAGATCATGCAAAAATTGTACAGCCGGATGAATTAAACGACCTGGTAGTTTCTATTGCTGAAAATATTTTGAAAAAAGTTGAACAAACGCAAATACTACTGACATAGGGTTGACACTAACGATTTGTTTCTTTGTATAACAAAACAAATCATTATGACATTTATCGAATTTTTCAAAAAACAATTTATTGAAGAAGGTGCTACTACACGCAATATGCTTTCAAGGGTTCCGGATGATAAATTTGATTACGCGCCACATCTGAAAAGCATGAACATAAAAAGGCTTGCAACGCATATTGCAGATCTGCCTGGCTGGATACATATGACGTTTACAACTGATGGAATTGATTTTGCCCAACCTTATGAAATGCCTCAGATTAATACTAATAAAGAGTTGATGGAATTTTTTGAAAAAAGATATGCTGAAGGCCTTTCTGCTTTGATTCCTGAGAACGAAAAGTTTTTGGACAAGCCATGGACGTTGCGTAACGGAGAAAAGATTTATAGCAGTGATCCAAAAATTGATATTGTAAGAATGTCGTTAAGTCAGCAGATACATCATCGTGCACAATTGGGAGTGTTTTTAAGATTGTTGGATATTCCCATTCCCGGCAGTTATGGTCCCAGTGCTGATGAAAATAATTTCGGATAGCAATTCTAAGAAACAGTTTTTAATCACAAGATTGTCATCCTGTAGAAAGCAGAGGTTTTATGATATTTTATAAGAGATTTCTCCTGTCATCAAGATGACGCAACTTAAAAAGCAAACTTATAAGATCAATACAAACGTTCCACCGATAATTAACACAGCGCCAATTGCATCTTTTAATGTAACAGATTCTTTTAAAAAGATAACAGATAAAACAATTGTCAAAGCAACACTTAGCTTATCAACAGGTGCCACCTGCGAAACTTTTCCGGCTTGTAATGCTCTAAAATAAAACAACCATGATAAGCCTGTTGCACAACCAGACAATACAAGAAATGTCCAGTTATGTTTTGTAAGATTTTGAATGCCTGGTAGCAATCCTTTGAACAAAACAAACATCCATGCGAGGATTAAAATTATAACAGTTCTTATAGCAGTTGCCAGATCAGAGTTAACATGTTCAATACCAATTTTAGCAAAGATGGCTGTAAGCGAAGCGAAGAAGGCTGAAAGCAGAGCATATATCCACCACATATTTTTTCATAAAGGTATTACTTCATCTCAATTCTGGCAGCCCAACCACCGCCTGGTGCCAAATGAATATTTAGTTTATCTGCTGAAGAAATAGTTTGCATTTCTTTTTTATAATCAGTCGCATCCCGATCTGCATTTATACCGTCTTTAAAAATGGTTGCTTGATAATTCTCTTGTTTTAAGAAAGACAGATCAATTGAAATATCTCTTGCATTCCAGTTATTCATTGCACTCACAAACCATGTGTTGCCTTTTCTTCTTGCTATCACACAATATTCACTCACCTTCCCATCAATCGCAATTGTTTCATCAAATGTTGTTGGAACAGAACTTATGAAATCAGTGCTTTCCTGTTCTTTCATATAAGCATTCGGGTTATCACTCAGCATTTCAAACGGCGCTTCAAACATAATATACATTGCGAGTTGATGGCAGCGTGTGCCCTGGCTCATCGGCATAGAATTGATTGGGCGATAACTATCTCTTGTTGCGTTGCGCATTGCTCCGGGTGTGTAATCCATCGGTCCCGAAGCCATGCGAATAAAAGGAATCGAAACATCATACGTTACCTGGTCATCATGGCCCCATTTCATTTGTTCTAAACCATGCACGCCTTCAAAATTTACAACATTCGGATAAGTACGATTTAGTCCTGTCGGTTTATATGCACCATGAAAGTCAACCATGATATGATTTTCTGCAGCAGCTTTTGCCACACGATAATAGTACTCAACCATTGGTTGATCATCACGATCCATAAAATCGATCTTAAAACCTTTTATGCCCATTTTTGAATACGTTGTAAATATTTCATTTATCTTTTGATCAAGTGGATAAGAACCCATCCATAACCAAACGCCAACACTTTTTTGCGAAGCATAACTAATGATCTCTTTCAGATCAATTGCCGGAACAATTCTCATGATGTCTTTATCATCGCTCCAGCCTTCATCCAATAAAATATAATCAATGTGATTGGCCGATGCAAAATCTATGTAGTATTTATAGGTTTGTGTATTAATACCTGCGCGAAAATCAACATGAGAGATATTCCAGTCATTCCACCAATCCCAGGCAACCTTGCCGGGCTTAATCCATGAAACATCATCAACTCTTTTTGGCGATGCCAAACGATACACCAAATCACTATTCAACAAATCTTTATCGTTGTTGCTAATTATAATAACACGCCAGGGAAAACTTCTTCTGCCTTCTGTTTTTGCAATATAATCAGCACGTTTTGTAACCAAAGCTTGTACTGGATTACGTTCGTTTTGTACTTGTTCTAAAGCATACGGCGCATGGTCTGCCCGCAAGCCAAAACCACTTGGTGCATTCGTTAAAAACATTCCGGGAAAATCTTCCAGGTCAGCTTCTGTTATTAATGCTTTATTATTGTTAGAAAGATCAACAAGCACCGGCGCAAATGCAACCGTATCTTTTACAAATTGTGATAAAGGAATATGCTGGTAAATATTTTCAAAAGAACATTGATATTTATCGCCGTTGTGCGGATCGTTTGAATAAGGAATCCATGCACTGTCGTCATCAGTGAAATTAAATTCAGCATCTTCTGATTGTATGATGATGCTGTCTTTCTTCTTTGTAAAAAAACAATAAGCAACACCATCATTGTATGCACGGAATATCAAACCATAATCGCCTTTACAATTTAAAGTAAGCTGTGTGCAGTTATCTTCGATCATATCTTTTTTATAAAACAACGCAGGTATTGTTGCAATGATATTTTCTTTTTTTGTTGAGATGATTTGTGCATTATCACCGAGCACTTCTCCGTTTTGCAAACGCATTGCAATCGCTGAAGGCGCAAGTATGTTTTGTGATTGGCGGGTTACACTCCATGTAAGTTTTGTTGCGGCGGTAATATTAATTTGAATACTGCCATTTGGAGAACTGATCGAATATGTTTTTTGCGCTGTAATTGCTTTAGTGATAAGAAAAAGCAACACAATCATCACAACTTTTTTCATCATAAATATTTGGATAAAAATATTGCATAAATATAAACAGCCGCAACGTTTATTGCAGCTGTTACAGAATTATAAATGGATCGTATTAGTTCAGGCTTCTGAAATCTACAGGCACCAATTTACTTACGCCTGGCTCCTGCATGGTTACACCATATATAACATCAACAGTGCTCATTGTTGTTTTATTATGTGTAACAATAATGAATTGAGAATTGTCGCTGAATTGCTGGATCATGTTGGTGAATTTTCCAACGTTTGCGTCATCAAGCGGTGCATCAACTTCATCTAAAATACAGAATGGTGCAGGCTTGATTAAATAGATAGCAAACAATAAAGCAGTCGCTGTTAAGGTTTTTTCACCACCGCTCAATTGCGTAATGCTCGATGGTTTTTTGCCTTTAGGTTTTGCGATTACGTCAATGCTTGTTTCAGCAAGATTGTCCGGATTTTCCATAATAAGATCAGCCGTATCTTCTTCAGTAAACAATGCTTTAAATACTTTTTGAAAATTCTCACGCACTTTATTGAATGTATCTAAAAATTGTTGATTGGCTGTTGCTTCAACTTCTTCAATGGTTTGTAATAAACTTTCTTTCGCGCTTACTAAATCCTGCTTTTGTTCAACAATAAACTCATAACGTTTTTTCATTTCAACAAAAGCTTCAATGGCTGTTGGATTTACTTCGCCAATATTTTCCAAACGTTTGCGCATTTTATCTGATAAAGCCTGTAACTCTTCTGTTGTTGAATTCGACGTACGCGGCTCATCTAAAATATCATCCAGGTCAATTTTAAATTCAACATGCAGCCGTTCACGCATGCCGGCGAGATTCAATTTTAATTCAGTTAGCTTATCTTTTATTTCATTCAGTAACTGATCAATAATTTCTTTGCTTTTTGTTTTATGCCGTAGTTCGGATTCTTTTTCCTGCAATGCATTGCGATGATTATAATAAGCGGCATCGGCTTCATTCAGTTTCTTTTCTTCAGCATCTTTTGTATGAAACAAAGTGTGCAAAGCAATCTCTGTTGTGTTTAAAGTTTCGGCACTTTCCGTTATTTGTTGTGCAACTTCTTCTGCTTGTGTTTTATTCTGTTCAATTTGCATATGCAGCTCTTGCAGCTGCGTTTGTTTAAAACTAACTTCCTGCTGCAAAGCATTCAATTTACTTTGCATACGTGTAAATGCAAGATTGGTTTCATTGAAATTTACAGAGGCTGCATTGTAATCTTTTTCAGCAGTTTTATATGCTTCCTCTGCTTGTTGCATTGTTGCAGAAGTTGCGTTTAACTCCTCATTTAATTTTTCAAGTACAGCGCGTAACTCTGAAATATTTTCCTGTTCCTGCTGCAAACGGTTTTGCATTTCCTGCATTTGTTTAGTTGCATTTTGCTGCAAATGCTGCAGGTTTTCCATTTTATTACGTGCAGCAAAAAGATTATTGGTAAGCTGGTTAATTTCGGTTTCTGTTTGGCGAATTAAATTCTCTTTTAATTGTTCATTATAACCAATAACCTCGTTGTGTTTCTTCTGAATATTTCCTTTTAGTTCAGTAACAATTTTTTCCTGTGCTGCAATTTCTTCCCGCAGCTTTTCTAAATTTTTTGCACGGCCAATTCTTTTACCTTCAAACAAGCCAACACTCCCGCCGCTTAACGAATATTTTCCTTTCACATATTTACCTGAACGCTCAAGCACAACTACACCTTCACTGTTATTTAGCGCATCATCATTTTCGGCAATAAATACATTACCTAAAAAATATTCTGCCAGTTTTTTGTATGGTTCATCAACTTCAATCACATTCAAAGCGCTGATAGTATGTTCAGGCTGTTGTGCATTTACGTTAAGTGCTGAAATTTTATCGAGCAACAAAAAGTTCGCTTTACCTTTTTTATTTTTATCGAGCAAATCAACCGCATGCAAACCTTCTTCCAAATTATTTACGATGTAATAATTTAAATAAGGTGATAAAACATTTTCAAGTGCGGTACGGTATTCTTCCTGCACATAAATAATATCTGATAGAATTGGAGCCTGGGTATTCCACTGCGCATTTTTATGCAAAAACTTTACACTTTCCGGATAACCTTCCATCGAATCAACAAGGCTTTTCAACAGGTCGTGTTCATTGCGTTTTGCATCAAGCTTCCTGTTTTCTTCGGTGAGCTTTGCACGCAACAGTTCAAGTTCACTTTGCGATTGTAAAATTTGTTGTCTTGTTAATTCATGTTGCTCTTTTAGCTGTTGAAGTGATAATTGCTTTTCTTCAAGCGCTTTTGTTTTTGCAGCTACTTCATTTTCTAATTGCTTTATTTGAGTTGCACGGTTTTCCTGTTCTTGCTCAAGCTGCGATGAACTGCGTTGTAAATTATGCACTGAAGTTTCAGCAACGGCAACTTTCTTTTCTGCATCAAACTGGTTACGCTGCATTTGTAAATGAGCACTGCGCACTTTATCAGTTGATGAACGCTTTTCATTTAGCAAAACACGTTTAGCTTCTGTTTCAAGCCGGCCTGCTTCCAACTTTTCTTTTAATTTCTCTAAAGATTGCTCTTCTTTTTGTAGTTGCAGTTGTGTATATTGAATAGAGTCCTCAATATTTTTTAACTGGCCACTTGCACGCACTAAAAATTCTTTCAGCGATGCATCTTTCTCTTTTAAATAATGCAAACTCTGGCTTGCAAGATTTTTTTCGTTTTCTTTTGCACGTAACTGTTGAACGAGTTCATTAAAATAATGTTGCTGTTGTTGCAATGCTTTTTCCTGTGTTATAAAATCGGTCCTGTCTTTTTCAAGATTAGCTTCTCCTGTTGCAATTTCAGCTTCTAATGCATGCCGCTTATCTGTTTCTTCTTCCTGTTGTTTATTTAGTTCTTTATAACTAAGGTTAAAGCCTTCCAACGCAGCTTTTGCCAATTCAACCGAGATAATTTTATATTCTTTTTTTACTTCGTGGTATTTTTCTGCTTTTTTCGCCTGGCTTTCTACAACCTTTAATTGATTTTGTATTTCGAATAAAAGATCTTCTATGCGGTTCAGATCATTTTCTGTTGCTTCTAATTTTTGTTTTGCTTCTTTTTTTCTTGTTTTATAAATGGTGATGCCGGCTGCTTGTTCCAACATTCTGCGGCGGCTGTTGTCTTTATCTTTAATAATATCATCTACCATTCCTAGTTCGATGATGGCGTAACTATCATTGCTAACACCTGTATCAAGAAATAAATTATGAATGTCTTTCAAACGGCAGGAGACATCATTTAAACGATATTCACTCTCACCATTTTTAAAAAAACGGCGGGTTACTGTTACTTCATTAAACTCTGTTGGCAACAAATTTTTTGTATTCTCGAAAGTAAGGCTAACTTCTGCAAGCCCGCTGGCAGAGCGGGTTTTAGAGCCATTGAATACAAGGGCTTCTAAATTTTCACTGCGCAATTGCGAAATTTTTTGTTCACCGATAACCCAGCGGATAGAATCAATGATATTGCTTTTGCCGCAACCATTTGGACCAATAATACCAGTAATGCCTTCATCAAAATTTAAAATGGTTTTATCGGCAAAGCTTTTAAAACCCTTTATTTCGAGCTGCTTCAGTTTCATCTGTATAAAATTTACTTACAATTAAAATTCTAATGCTACAACGAAAAAGTTGTGCACATGCATATATATACTATGCGAACATAATCATAATTGCATAGGAAAAAACCCACGCTTTACGCATTGTGGAGAAGTGGTGGAAAGCAAGAAAATATTTAGAAATTACTAAAAAGCCTGTGCTGTTGCCTGTGCAAAGGATATTTTTTTATTGATTTTTTTCTTATCAATATAAGGATAGTACACCAGTTGAATGGTGAGTGCGAAAATCATACTCAGGTTATACCAAATTGAGGTGTCCCAAACATCACTTACAAAGCAAGCGGCTACCATTAGTATAAGATAACTGATAGGCGGCGCAGCAATTAAAAGATTGCCTGTATCAATTGCTAACTTATATAGCCTGTATCCCCATCTTAATGTAAAGAACAGAAGACACAAATAAAATATAAGACCAATCAATCCATATTCAACTGCCATTTCAAGATAAGTGTTATGCATTACTTTATCTTCTGTGCCCGCAGGAGCATATTCTGCTACAACTGCCTGCGATGCAGATTCGTCGCCACCACGTCCAAAAAGAGGATGTTCTCCCAAAGCTTTTGCACCGGCTTCCCAGTAGTATACACGGTCTCCGCCACCTTGCTGTTCTGTCATATAAATGGCTCTCTGTATGGTGGGCGAATCATATGATATTACGGCCGTAATTATAATTGCGACAAATGCTGCGAGGCTCCACATAATTATATAACCCCATGATTTACGGCGCATGTTTATATAAAAACCAATAAGTGCAACCAATGCAAAAGATACCAGTCCATTTCTTGAACCCATTTCCATAATACAAACACCAACAGCAGCAATACCAAGTAATGCAAAGCCTTTAGTAAACAAACTGGTTTTCTTCATGAAAAATGTAATGTAACAGTATATTGACATGGCGCAAAGCTGTGCAGTAAAACTTCCATGATGTGCATCGCCTAATTGCAGAGTGTCCTGGTAACCTGCTCCACTTTGTGCACGACCATTTACCAATAAATTTACTGCCATTACAATAAGAATAAATGGTACAAAGCGCCTTGTAGTTTCAAGTGTTTTCAGGTTTTTTTCGGTAGGATAGTTTATAAGTACCCTTAAATAAAAAATGTAAAAAAGGATTTTTATAGATTTCATTATTGAGTGTAAAACAGGAGACCATTTGGCGTGCATTAAAATAAGCATTTTATAATTCTGCGGATACTGGTAATAAACAACACAGCCCTGAAAAACAAAATAGAGAAATACTACATAAAATATAACAAACCTGTATGGAGTTATCCTGCTTATTTTATTATGCCCCATATCCCACAAAAGCATGGGAGCAGCTGCAGCAATAATAAGCGTTTCTGAAAAGTCTGTAGATTGGGTGGCACTGCTCTGCGTTACCTCAGCAGCTTCGAAAGCACCCTGGCACAATGCAATTGTAAGCAACATAGGAAAGACATAAGATCTATCATAAAGGCACAGTGGTATAGCTATTGCAACCATAAGCATTGAGCTTGATGCTGCCATGCAATAAAACAACACACCACTTACAATAGCCATAATGCTAACAAAAATGATGTCACTTCCTGTTATAAGGGATTTTTCACCTCTCAATAAGGTATTTGAAGTAGAAGGATACATATCTACACTTTATCAGTTCAAAATTATTTAAGTTCAGTAAGCATTTATGCCTCTCTTTCAATATTATTTGTTGTACCGTTGCGGGCGGTTGCAGCAGCGGTTTTATGTTTCCCTTTTTGTTTCTTTTTCTTAAACATTTGCAAAAAGTCGGCTTGTATATAAGCAATATCGCTTCCTAAAACCTTCGGTTTTTTAATAAAAAGATATAAACCTGTAAGACCAGCTACCGCGCACAACACACAAAAAGCAATAATATCATCTTTAATAAAATAATGAAGGCCATAATAAGCCAGCAAACAAGGCAGTACGCCACAAATAGCTAATAAAACGCCATTATAATAAGGTTTGAAAACGAGTTTCTTCCAATCTGCAGGAAATATTCGTCTTTTTATAATAGCCATCATCATTAAATACGAAATAAAAGTTGAAATGAATATACCCCATGCAATACCATATAATTGCGGAATATTATCTTTTCCTGTTGGTGTAGAATGCGCCACGCAAAAATCCTTTAATACATAACCAATGTAGATTAATGCAATAATTATAACAGAGTTTTGAATTTTTCTTATCAGGTTGAGTTTTATATAACCATGTACACGCATTAATGTATCGCCTAAACTTGCTGTTGTGCGCAACGGGAGATTGAGAAAAAATATTTGTAACAAAGGAACAGCCTCAAGCCATTTTTTTCCAAGCAGAATTAATACAATCGGCTTGCTGAATAAAATGAGGAATAAAGTAAGCGGAATCAGCCCTGTATTAATAAGTGATAATGTTTTTGAAAAAACAACGAACGTACCCTTTTCCCCATCGTTCTTTTTTACCATTGCCGGCATCATTACGCGTTGCACCATGTCATATAAAAAACGCTGCGGAATATTCATGATGCGAAAACTTCTGTCAAAAACGCCTAACACTGCCGCAGTAACCAGCTTACCCACTTCCAGTACAATACCAAAGTTTACTATGTAAGTGTTTAAGCGAATAAAGGTTAATCCAGTGCCGTAACCGATTAGATCTTTCCAGTGTTGTTTGGTAGCGCCCAGTTTAAGCGGAATCGGTGCGTAATATAAAAGCAATATCATTTCTGCGCCAAAATAAAATATCTGGCTCCATACAAGGCTCATAAAACCATATCCATTATACGCTAACACAATGCCTAAAATATTTGAAAGCAAAAGCATGATGCCATCGGCCACAAATATTTTTTTAAATGCAAATTTCCTTTGCAACTGTGCGAATGAAGCAGAATACATTGCGGCAAATAGAAATATCACACTAAAAATGCGTAATGAAGAAGTTAGCTGCGGTTCTTTATAAAAATCTGCGGCCCACGGCGCAAGCACATATACAGCGCCGTAAATTATCACTGCTAATAAAAGGCTTGAATAGAATGCTGCATTTACATGTCTTTTTTCAATTTCTTTACGCTGCAACAAGGCATCGCCCATGCCGCCATCGCCAAGCATATTGCCAAAATTCATGAATGAATTTAGCAAGGCAAAAATACCCAGCTCTGATTTAGACAACAGGCGGGCCATTACTCCATAATAAGCAAACTGCGAAAACACTTTAACGCTTACATTAAGCATTTGCCATGCACCCGATTGTATAACCTGTTTCTTCTTAACCATAAATCCCGCCTATTAAATGATTATGCCATAAGGTTAAGGTTTCCCGTAATCTTATGGCACAACGTTAATGGTACAACAATATATTAAATTGTACTTCTTTTGCTAAATATTCTTTTAAAGAAAGGTCTTCTGTCTGTACTGTAATATCCTGATCCGTGTTGATAGCCGTAGCCATATCCATAACCAGGCAATGATTTGATATCATTGAAAATAACATCAAGGCGTTTGAACTTTCTTTCGTTAGCAAGACCCTGAACAATATTTATTTGCTTTTTGAAGGTAATACGCTGACGAACTACATATAAAACCATATCAGCATATTTCCCTAACAATAAAGAATCTGCTACCAAACCAACTGCAGGAGAATCTATAACTATATAATCAAATTCGTTTCTCAATTGCGCAAAAAGCTGCGCTACTTTTTCTCTTGTTAAAAGCTCTGCCGGGTTTGGAGGAATTGTGCCTGAGTTAATGATATATAAATTAGGATCAAGATTAGTTTGTTTAACAAGATCTTTTGTCTTCATATCAGAAACTATATAATCTGAAAAACCATTTACATTATCAATATGAAGTGCCGAAGAAATTTTTGGTTTGCGTAAATCCATTTCCATCAACACAGTTCTTTTACCTGATAAAGCTAACACATACGCAAGGTTCATTGCAATAAACGACTTGCCTTCTCCACCCATGCTTGAAGTAGTCATAATCACTTTCTCATTAGCATCAGGAATGAGAAAGTTTAAATTTGTTCTGAGTGTCCTGAATTGTTCGGCAATTTCAGTGTTGGAATCTTTGGCGATCAACCTTTGTTTTCCTTTTGTATGGCTTATGCCTGCCACAACCGGAACATTTGTAAAGTTGTTAATATCATCAGTTGTTATTACACGCCTGTTTAATAATTCACGCATGAAAATCCATACTGAAGGCACAAGCAGTGTAAGGAAAATAATACCGATTACAATGATAATGATATTAGGAAAATAAGGTAATGGCGCTCTAATCGGTTCATCAATAACACGGATTGGCATTATACTATTTGTTTTTGAAATAGCTGTTTGTTCGCGTGTTTGTAAAAGATAAGTGTACAATCCTTCTAACACATTTTGCCTTCTTGTAAAATCAAGAAAAATACGCTGTTGTGTTGGCACTTTTTGAATTGAACCCTGCATTTGGGCATTGCGGCTTTCAAGATCGCTTTGTTCTGTGTTGAGTCCTTTTTTATAAGTTCTCATCATGGATAATAAATCGCCGCGTAACTGGCTAAGCTGAATATCTAAACTTTTTACATTGGGATTTTCTTCAGTCGATGTTTGCAAATATGTCTGGCGCTGCAGTTCAAGTGAATTGTATTTATCCAATGTTTGTACAAACGCAGGGTCTTGAATGGGGGCAGTAGTAGGCATTACACGTGTATTGTTATGCTCATCTTCCAGGTATTTTTCAAGATCATCAACTACCCTGTATTGCACCTGCTTATCGGCCATGCTTTGATTTACTGTTGTACTTGTTTGCAGTAACTCATTTGCATCATTAGTTAGATCTGTAAGCTTATTTGTTTTTTTGAATGATTCAATATTTTTATCAACAGTGCTTAAGTCTTCTGATACACCAATAAGCCTGCTGTCTATAAAAGCAATGGTACTGTCTGCAACCCGGTTATGATCTTCAATATCTGATTGAATATATAAACCAATTAAATGCTTAAGAATATCTTCATTTTTTTCAGGTGTAATGCCACCTATTGAAAGGTCAATAATATTTACATATTCATTGGTTGTTGCTGCAGTTATATTCTCCATGTAATTGTAAATAGTAGCAGCATAACTATTTATAATCATTCCAAGCGCATGCTTGGGATTTTTTTCAGTTACATCAGGGTTTCTTTCCAGCACCCAACTTCCATACCACGTATGAATAGTATCACCGAATGATAAAGTGAATGAGCTATCACTATCTTCATCTTCAAAATGTACCTTGTTACCGCCATCTACTACGCGTACATCATACTCGATTGGATCAGTAATATTTTTGAGCGATAATTCTTTTATAAAGAAGGGAGAAGCTTTATAAGTCTCATCATAACGAATCGGGCCTTGTCCCCAATAAGTAACATTCAATTGCAAATCACGTACAGTTCTTTCAACCAGTGTTCTTGAGTGGATAATTTCCATTTCATTGTTCACTGAATTAGGAACAGAGAACATATTACCTAACTGGCTTAATACGGTAGATTCGTCAGTTCCCGTAATTGATTTGCCTTGTGCATTATAACCTGCCACTAAAACACGCCCGGTAACAGTATAATGCGGAGATACAAAAAGTTCCAGCAATACACCTACAATTGCAAATAGAACAAGGGAAACTACATACCAGTACCAGTTGCCTAAAACTTTTGCAACAATAAATTTAATGTCAACATCCTGTTGCTTAACATTGGTTGTTGTAAGCTCATTATTATTAAGATCCTGCATAAAAATCCTGTTTAGATTTATCAACCCACTTTAAAAGAACGGCTGCTTCAAAAATATTATTGAATAAGGCGTGCAACAATTACTACCATTAAAGAGAGGGCGCTTGCTATAATTGCAACATCTCTCGTTCTGTATTCACTGGTGCTCGCAACTCTGTCTGATGTTGGTTCTACGTATAAAACATCATTAGGTTTTAGATAGAAATAAGGTGATGTGATCGCAGTGGTACTGTCTAAATTAATTCTTACTATATTTTTTTTTCCATCAGCATCACTTCTGATAAGCATTACGTTATCGCGTCTTCCATATAAAGTTATATCACCTGCAAGGCCCAACGCATCAAAAATTGTTGGATTTTCGTTAGGTAACAAAAATGTTGTGGGATTTCTTACTTCTCCTAAAACTGTTATTTTAAAATTGGTAAACCTTACATTAACAACAGGGTCTTTAAAATAAACAGAAATCTTTTGAGTAACCAGTTCTTTAACCTGGTCTGATGTTAAACCTTTTACAAGTACATCGCCAATGTATGGCAAATGCACATAACCATCTTTATTTACAAGATAACCCGAAATAACGGCCTGTGTTGTATTGCCATTGTTATTACCTGCTCCGCCCGTAACAGCACCGGAATTTACAGGAAGATTACCCTGGTTTAATATGGTATTTGCTGCCGGGTCCAAAGTTTGAATTGTAATATTGAGTACGTCGTCCGGCCTTACTATAGCTTGTTCGGCTGGTGGCATTGATTGTAAAACCCTGTTCACCGAAGTAGAGTCAGGTACATCTTGGAAATAAGCTACGCGTTGCGTTGTGCATGAAAGAAGGTTAGTAATAAGTATGAAAGCTAAACAGTATGCAGCAAAGTGAAAAGCAGTTTTAAACATTCTAATTTTTTTATTTCACCCAAAGAGCACGCAAAAATACCCTTACAGTCTATTCAGTCCAAATTAAAAATTCCCTGCTTTTATAGAAAATAAATAATACGCGGGATAGTTTTGTTCTTTACGGTGATAATGCATTTTTAATACGCAAAGCATTGCATAGGGTTGCCTAAGTTGAGTGTTAAAGTTAAGGAACTACAATTTTGTTGTTCACCCTGCTTATATCTGCCATGCGCTGACTTGGATCTATTTCAATTGATTTAATATCGGTTACAGGTTTTGATATAGTAAAATTATAATCCGGATCAACCCATTTCCATTCAGGCTCAATAATCCTTTTTAAAGATGTTTCCGCAGGCTTTATTCCATACATTAAATTCATAGGAATGTAATGCACTTCCCGGGAGCCGTCTTTATATGTTACTAAAACATCAACAGGCATTGGCATTAAACCGATACGCTTTAATGTTATTGATGCATTGTTTCCATTCATATTTATATCACCAAGCGCATAATCAATTGTACGGGTTGTGTTGATCCAATATTGATTATACCATTGCAATTCTATTCCGCTTATTTTTTCTGCGATGCGCTCAAAGTCGTTTGGATTTGGATGTTTGAATCTCCATTCATTATAATATTCCAATAAAATTTTATCAAGATTTTCTTCGCCGACTATATAACCTAATTGCGATAAATACATCGAGCCCTTTGAATATGATGCAACACTGTACGCATAATTAGTATTGTAATGATCGGCATGTGTGCTTAACGCTTCTTCCTTTCCGCTTTTTACAATTCTGAAATAAGAATTATATGAATTGATGAATGCAAAACCTGTGTCTTGTTTTAACCATGCGCTGGTTCTTAGTTCAGCGTATGTAGCAAAACCTTCATCCATCCATGGATATAAACTTTCATTTGTGCCCATCATACCTTGATACCAGCTATGCATAAATTCATGAATAGCTGTTCCAGTACTTGCACTTTTTATTAATGTTGCCATCGGATATTCCATGCCACCATCACCGCCCTGAATGAATGAATAATTTTTATAAGAATAAGCACCAAACGTTTTTGCAATGAATGGATAAGCTTTTTCAATTGTATTTGCAACATTTTGCCATGCAGTTTGTAATGAATCAACTTTCTTATACACGAAATAAAACAGCGGCCCGTTTGGAATTTGTTTTTTTATCATTGCATAAGCAGTATCTGCA
>JAFBAF010000015.1 GCA_019247895.1 Parafilimonas sp.
GTACCAATATTTCTTAAAAGTGTAAAATGAAGCTGGCTTTGTTCATCAACATAATTTTCATAACAATCCAAATCGCCATCATTATCTATATCAATAAAACAAGCATTAAATAATGACCTTGCTTCTTCTATTTTTTTTATTGGATTATTTACATCGCTTTGCGAAAAAACATTGCATTGCGCATTTACCGTGGCCGATATACCTGTTGCAATGCAACAAATATTAAATGTTTTCAGCCACGGGTTTTTAGCCGTTATCAGCTTACGTAAATAACGTTTCCATTTTTTATAAAGCGATATAAATGTTTTGAACGGAAGTTTAAAGGTCATTCCGCTTTTATACAAGTTGCGCAGTTTTGCATTCAACTTATACCATTGATAAAAAGCATGCATGTTTTGACCTTGGTGTATCATATAAAAAATACAGTAATTATTGCTTAACTACTTTTTGTTTAAATACAACAACATTATTTTGCAATACTTGTACAAAATAAACACCACGTTGCAATTGTTTTCCAGCATGAATAATATTATTGGTTGAAGTAAATTCAGAAATTATTTTACCGTTTAAATCAGCAATTTTTATAACGCTGTTTTGATTCGACGAACTGTTTAACTGAATCACAAATTCAGAAGTAAATGGATTTGGAAAAGTAGTTACATTTATTTTGTTGCCAGTTGCAATTGCACTCGATTCATCATCGCTAAAAATACTGAATGCATTGGAAACTATGTAAGGCAATGATATACCGGTTCCACAACCGCTTTTTATTTCAACAGTATACTTGCCTTGCTTGGTTACACGTATTGAATCGTTTGTTTCGCCTAATATAACTTTTCCGTCTTTTCGCCATTTATATAAATAATTCCCCCTGGGGAAAGCATTCAGCTGAACCGTTTTATTATTGATTTGTTGCGCAGTAATTGTTGCCTGCGGCGCAGTTGCAGCCATACTGTTATTGCGTGAAAAAGCTTCTTTAAATCCGTCATTATTTATATCAGCCCATTGATACAAATCAAATGGAAATGGCGGCAACACAGGGCCTTTGTTACTTTTTGCGAATGCCGGATTACCAAGCGTACCAACATTTTTATAATAACCTGTACTTGTTATACAATCAACAAGCCCGTCTTTATTCCAATCAATAAAGGTTGCATCCCCCGGAATAAATAACTTATCAAACGGATTTGCCGAACCAACTTGTTTTTCTAAAATAGGATTGGTTGCAGTGCCTACATTTTTGTAATAATTATTATAATATAAATCTGAAAAAATAAAATCGTAATCGCCATCCTGGTCAACATCTGCAAAATTGAAATTGACAAAGTAATCGCCGTTCAAACCACCTAACGGGCTTTGTTTCGGGCTTTTTATAAAGTGCGGATTGGTTTTAGTGCCGGTATTTTTATAATAATCAATTGTAATAAAATCCTGTTCAAATTGACTATAGTGCACCATAAAACAATCATAATCCCCATCGCCATCTATGTCAACAAATTTAGGCCCGTCATTATAAAAATTAGTATTTATAACTTCAAATGCAAAACCGCTTGCAGAATCAATTTGATAATATGGAACTTTGCTTGTTCCATTATTTCTTAAAAAAACAATTCCTGTTTTGTTTGATGATGTTTTATACACTTCATAACAATCCAAATCACCATCATTATCAATATCAACAAACCCCGGATTGGTTAATGGTGACGTATAAGTGACTGCAGCTAAGGGGTTATTTGCATCACTTAATTTAAGTGTATCGCATTGTGCATTTGTAATCTGCGATAAACTAATCGCCACGCAAAAAAGATTTACTGCTTTTAATAAAGGATGATTTACCGAAAGCAATTTTTTCGTGTAACGTTTCCACCTCTTAAATAATGATATGCGAACTTTGAATGGAAGGGATCTTAGTTTTTTACCAATATACAATTGCTTAATATGCGCAGTTAACTTTTGCCAGCGAAAAAATAAAATAGCATGTAAATTTTGTTTCATACAGCATGGATTAGATGAACCGCAATATATTTAAAACTGATTAAAAATAAAATTTGGCAGATTATAAAAATGATATTTATGCTTTCATTTTTTTCCAGGAATATTTGTATGTGCACTAATATAAACTAACCTTCCATATTAAATGTTTGCATTAAACGCGAAAGCGTAAGGGTATTTGTGATGTTCAGTTTCTCAAATATTCTGCGCTTATAAGTATTAGCAGTTGAATACTGAATATTTAAGATCGTACATATTTCAGGCAAAGAATGACCTTTATTTATAAGGATTGCAATTTCCAGTTCCCTCGATGAAAGTGCGTTAAAAGGGTTTTTTATTTCAGTTTGATTATTTCGCTTTTGTAATATTTCTGAAAGTGCAGGGCTAATGTAATTTTTGCCATTAAATACTTTTGTTATCGCAGCTAATATTTCTTCGTTCGAAGCTGTTTTATGTAAAAAACCTTTTGCGCCAAGTTGCAAACAGCGTTCGGCATAAATTTCTTCAGGATGCATGCTAAATACAAGAATATTTGCTTTTGACGCTGTTACGCTCAACCAATTAATGAGTTTTACAAAATCTGTATCCGGCATATTTATATCTAAAACAATCAGGTCGTAAAAGGTTGATTTTACATGTTGAACAATTTCGTTTTCATTAGCTGCTTCATCAATATTTGCAAAGGAAAAATTTTTCAAAATAATTTCTCTTATACCCGATCGAACGATGCTGTGATCGTCTGCAACTAAAATATTCTTCATAATTAATTTGGTTTAGCAACAAGATTTTTTATTAAAACACTTATTTTAATTTAGTGCGGTACAATGGTTTCAAAAATCACATCTTGTTTACACTCTAAATTTCTAAGGTGAACTGCAGTTCCTGAGTCTGGATGACTTTCAATACTTAAATGTATATTCAGCAGCTTACAAAAATCAATAACAAAACTGTATCCAAATCCAATCTCTTTTTCTTTACTAAAATCATTACGCGAATGCCTGATGCGTTTATTTAGTTTTGAAAGTGTAACTGCATTAATACCTTTTCCTGTATCGGTTATAGTGATTGATGCGGTATCATTGCGTGTTTGCAGCTTTACACAAATAATGCCATTGGAAGTATGTTTGTTTGCGTTATCAATAATATTTCTAAGTATAATTTTTAATAACTGGTAATCTGCGTAAACAGTTGTTGAAGGATTAGCATCTATTTCGATTGTATTGTTGTTTACTTTAAGCAATTCTGTAAAAAAAACTGAGAGCTCGTTGAGTAATCGGGATAAGTTTATCCGATCAGTTTGCAGGTTAAGGTTGCCGCCCATGCTATTTATCCATGAATTAAAATCCTGCACAAAATGGTAAATATTTTGAGAAGCATTTTTTAGTTCCTGCGTAAGCCCGGCAATATCTGCATAAGAGTTTTGCAAACATTTTTCATACGCCCTGTTGGCTGCTTCTGAAAGAAAACGCAGTGGCGACTGGATATCATGTGAGATGATCACAGCAAGCTTTTCTTTGAACTGGACAGTTTTATACAGGCTATCCTGCGATTGTTCTAATTCTGTTATTACCTCTTCAAGGTTTTTGATGAGTGCCGTTTGTTCCTTGGTTCTTTCAAACACTTCTTTTTGCAATTTGTTCTTTTGTCGAAGAAGATAATGCACACGGAAACGGTATATTAAATAAATTAAAGCGGCAAGCAATCCTAACATTATCATCCTGAAAAACCAGGTATCATAAATGGATGGCTGCACATAAAATGAAATTTCTTTTATGTAAAAACTATTTAAACCAAAGCCTGTTTGTTTTCTTAATAACAATGAATAATTACCCCCACGCAGTTGATTAAATTCTATATAACCATTTTCATTTACTGTGTACCATGTATTGCTGATACCTTTGAGCTGGTATTGAATAACCTGGTTATAACTGTTGCCAAAATAGGGTGACGATACAAAAAACTGCACATGATTTGCCTTGTGAAGAATCTTTATTTTGTTTCGATCGGATACATGAGTTGTATCAGCTAATATTGCATCAACACTTATTTCTGCGGTTGGCAAGATGGGTTTTATACTATCAGGGTTAAATTGTACAAGACCTTTAAGCGTAGGAAAAGATATATTACCATTGTTTAACTGAATAGCTGAAGGAAAACATCCGCCATTAAATTCATTAGTTAAAAAGCCGGCAGTATAATCGTAATAATAATAATAAACGGGCTGGTTTCGATTAGCGAGATAGTTATACAAATCTTTTAAAGCCGCCTGAAACAAACCGTTGTTGGTTGATATCCATAAAAAATCATTTTTATCTTCTATAAAACTATTTGCATTTAAAAGATAATTATTTTGATCTTGCGGAAAAGGAATAAGCACGCCTTTATAAAAAGCATAAAAACCTTTGCCGTAAGTTCCAATCCATAATATTCCGTGTTTATCTATATATAGTGTACGAACATTAATATCATTCAACTGCTGTATTACCGATAATTTGTGGTTTAAAAGATCAAACTTTGCAAGGCCATTATCACCGCCAATCCAAAACTCATTTTTATTATCTTCAATAAAAGTGATGATATCGAAACCAGGCCGTAATTGCTGCGGGCGTTGTATCCAGGAAATATGATCGTTTTCAATTTTGCCTAAAAAATGATTATTAGCAGCAAGCCAAACAGAACCGTCTTTTGCTTGTTGAAAGCAACGAACATTCAAATTATTTTCCTGAATGTTTTTTATTTCTTTTAAGTTACTATCTAATTCAACAATTCCCGAATTTTCATTGTCCACTATTTTATTTAAAAAATAATTTCCTTCACTTGTTTTTAAAATACTTTGCGCCGTAAACCCTGGTGGTAACAAAAATGATTTACCGGGAAATAAAACTCCCTTTCTTGTTAAAACACCGCTATCACGGTAAGGTGCTTCCGCAAAAAAAACATTTCCTTCAGCATCGTTTAAAAGCAGTGTAGAAAAATTTTGTTTCTTAAATACATAAATACCATCTGAAGTAGTACCAACAAGATTAATGTCGGAATGAGGCAATTTTAAAAAGCAGCAAATATTTTCGATGTTGCCTACTTTTAAAATAGGTTTTGCCGCAACAAACGTTTTAGAGGCTGTAAAATCAAGCTGATAAATCATTTCTCCAGACCTCAGGTAAACATCTTTTCCTTGTTGCATTAATGAAGTAACAGCGGGTTGATTTATTTTGCCTGGCTTATGGATATGTATATTATCAAAATCTAATTTTTTAAATTGAGAAAGCGTTGTATCTGCTTCAATAAATTCGCGGTTGCTATTAAAATAATAATAAGAGCCATTATTATAAACAATATTAACGAGCCAAAATCTGCTGATGAGTTGAAAATCTGGAAGTGCCCATTCAGGAATAAGCTTTTGCGCAACCTTATTCTTACAGGTTTTATATAAATTATAGGGATTATTATTTAATGCAGAAATGTCGACTATTTTTCTTGAAACATTTTCAGGCGGTATTGGTTCTAATGTTCCAATATAATTCCATTTGTAAAATTTATTATCATCAGATTCAATATAAATACTGCTGTCTTTAGTTAAGCCAATGTGCGGGAAGCGGCTAATTTTTACACCGTGTAAATTGGTGATATTATAAAACTTAAACCGGTTACCGTCATATCTTTCCAAACCCATTTCAGCAGCAATCCAAACATATCCTTTTTTATCAACTTCAATACTTCTGATACTGTTTTGCGCTCCGTTTTCGCTGTTATACTGCTGAACATAATAATTTGGAGACTGGGCAACGATGTGCTGATTGATTATTACAAAAAATACTAAGCAGGAACATTGTAAAATCTTTATCGAATTGCTGTGCAATGAAGCAATTAAATAAGCAGTATATAAGTTGAAATGCTTTTTCAGACAATAATATTGTGTGTTCATACAACCTTAATCATCAGCTAAAATTGACGCACACTCGCCGGTAACCACCGGCGCTTTCTCAGCTTTTCATTTGGCTTTAATTATAACCCGTTCGGTTGCTTATGTAAATTTACTTAAAATCCTTTACTATCACATCTTAATAAATTAATTTAAGCAGCTTTAATGTTTATATCAATACTTACCAAAATATAAAATATATGTTTGCGCAGTATTTTACAAGAGCATAAACGGTTAATGAGTCTACGGTACAATATGAATATCGAACAGGCATCAAACATGGTTCTAAAATATTTACGATGACGCATTTAAGTGTTTTAATATCTGGCTGTACGAGTGTTTGAATAATTAATGTCTTGTGTTTAAGTTCAAAAATTAAAACCTGGGAATAAAAAAAAAGAGGCTGTTTAAAAACAGAATTAGCTTTAATTATTAGTAGTGGCTCCCTCCCGTTCAACAGTGATGGTGCATTCGCCCACCAGGGCTGCAACAGCACCGATAGCAGCGAGCACCGGCGCAAACACCGCACCTACCACACCGAGGGTTAAAGGAAAACTCATCAACTCCTTTCCGTTTTTATCATTAATAGTGATTTTTCTAACATTGCCTTCTTCAATTAATTCCTTAACTTTTTTAAGTAGGTTTTCGCCGTTTATTTTAAATGATTCAGTAAAGCTCATCGTAAGATTTGTATTAAGGACTAAAATTACTGAAATCATGACTTTTAACCTTATTGTTTTATCCTAATCGCCATTAAAAAAACTTTTTAAAATATTTAAAAATTTATATGGACTTTTTAAATTGAGTATTATATTAGCGTTAAATTTAAGAAGATTTGACTAATTGCTTATGATCATTAAAAATGATTTATATAAGAGAGGAATAATCACTGAATTATATTTTAACGGACAGATGTCGTGTGCAGACTTGAGTATGAATACAGATAAAAGCATTCCCTTAACTACTAAAATTTTAAACGAACTGATTGAAGAAGGTTTTGTAGTAGAAACTGGTTATGCAAATTCAACAGGAGGGAGAAGGCCTTTAATGTTTTCACTTAAACCGGATATTTTATATGTTGTATCAGTAGCCATGGATCAATTTGTAACAAGAATGGTATTGATGGATATGGAAAACCATTATGTTTCAGAAGTTGAAAAGTTTGAACTGAATTTATATAAAGAAAAAGATTCGCTATCAACACTTACAGAAAACATTGAAGCTTTTATTCAAAAGCTTTCTGTAGAGAAAGAAAAAATTGCTGGTATCGGAATTGCGATGCCTGGTTTTGTAGATGCAAAAAAAGGATTAAACTATTCATTGTTGCACAGCGATAACCGGAGTATTTCAGAACATATATCCGGGAAAACAGGTTTGCCTGTTTTTATTGATAATGATTCGAGCTTAATTGCACTTGCCGAATTAAGGTTTGGAAATATAAAACATAGGAAAGATGCAATGGTTGTAAATATTGGATGGGGTATTGGACTGGGGATGATCGTGAATGGAAAGATGTTCAGAGGTTACAACGGGTTTGCCGGCGAGTTCAGTCATATACCATTATTTACAAATGATAAGCTATGTAGTTGTGGCAAAAAAGGATGTCTTGAAACAGAAACCTCATTATTTGTAATAATAGAAAAGGCAAAGAAAAGTTTAGGTGAAGGAAGAGTTTCCATTCTTCAGCAACGTCCAATGAATGATCTTGAATTGGCAAGCGAATCAATACTTTCAGCAGCAGCAGATGGCGACCAGTTTGCCGTTGAACTTCTATCTGATGCCGGTTATAAAATAGGAAAGGGCATTGCTGTATTAATCCACATTCTTAACCCGGAAACTATTGTCTTGAGTGGAAGAGGCGCTGCCGCAGGAAAACTTTGGCTGGCACCGATACAGCAATCAATAAATGAAAATTGTATTCCAAGAATTGCAGCAAATACAACGATTGAGCTTTCTAATTTAGGCTACGATGCGGAGTTAGCAGGTGCTGCTGCCCTTGTAATGGAAAATTTTGAAAAGAAACCGGTAAAAGAATATAATACTAAACAGGCTGCATCGATTAGTAATTAATCAAAGCAACAAAAATTGATACAGATAATTTATAAAACTATAACCGAAAGCTATTATACACCTCTTTAATCAACAAGCATAAAACAATTTTAACGACTCTTCTTAAATCAATTATTATGAAAAAAATGAACCGTTTATTACTGGTTGCATTTGTAAGCATGTGGAGTGTTCTTGCGTACTCGCAAGCCGGCAGTGTGACAGGTACAGTAACAGATAGCGCCGGAAACCCGCTGCAAGCTGTTACAATTAAGGTCAAAGGAACAAAAATTTCAGCACTTTCTACTGCGAAGGGAAGCTTTACCATTTCACTTCCTTCTGCTAATGCAACGCTTGAACTTTCAAGTGTTGGATATGCAAACAGAGAAGTAGATGTTACAGCCGGTAATCCTGTAGCAGTTGTACTTTCTTCCACTTCAGGTCAATTAAATGAAGTTGTGGTAACAGCTTTGGGCATTCAAAGACAAAAAAAATCTTTAGGTTATTCAATACAGCAAGTAAAAGGCGAATCACTTGTAGAATCAAGAGAAGTGAATTTAGTGAATGATCTTTCGGGTAAAGTTGCGGGCTTGCAGGTAGTACGCGGTGGTAGCGGCCCTACGGGTTCTTCTCAAATTATATTGCGTGGAAACAACTCGCTTACCGGGCTTTCCCAGCCGCTTATTGTAATAGATGGAATTCCGATGGATAATTCTACAGGGCGTGTAGGTATTGGTGCTTCAAATGGTTTTTATAACACTACGCTTGATATGGGTAATGGTTTAAGTGACATCAACCCTGAAGACATTGCTTCCATTAGTGTATTAAAAGGACCGGCAGCAGCTGCGTTGTATGGTTCTCTTGGCGGCAATGGCGTTATTTTAATTACTACAAAAACAGGTAAGAAGCAACCGGGTTTAGGCATTACTGTTACATCATCAGTTGGGTTTGAAAGCATTTTTACAAATCCTGATATGCAGAATGAATATGCGCAGGGAACTAACGGCAGATACGACTCAAGTTCTGGTTCAAGTTGGGGTCCAAAAATAAACGGCCAGGTTGTAACAGACTGGTCTGGTAAACAGGTAACCTTGCAGCCTTATGATAATGTTCATAATTTTTTTAATACAGGTATTGTTTCCAATCAAAATATATCATTCCAGCAGTTAATTAATTCAACTTCAATCTACGCTTCCTACAATCGTTTTGATGATAAGAGCATGATACCGGGTGTAAAGCTAACACGTAACAATATTACTGCAAGAACTGTATCTAAATTTGGCAACAATGAAAACTGGACGATAGATACTAAATTCCAGTTTATAAATGCTTCTTTTTATAACAGGCCTATTGAAGGAGAGGATTACAGTATTTTTGGTATTATAGATAATTTACCAAGAACACTTGATATTCGCAATTTTGAAAATCCCCTCGATTCGAGCGGAAAAATGTTTTGGTGGGAAAAACCAAGCGCAACTGCCCGGAATCCTTACTGGACTGCAAAATATGATCTTAACAACGATACACGCAATCGCTATATTATGTATGCTTCCGCAAAACATAATTTCACCACATGGCTTATGGGCGAAATAAACGGCGGGGCAGATATTTATACAACAAATTCGGAATCGAAACTTTATGCCGGTGGCGCTACAAGTGCTACAGGCAGTTATAGTTTAGGAAGACAAACATACGAGCAAACAAATTATAGCGGAATGCTTACTGCACATAAAGATAATGTGTTTGGAAAGTTAGGAGGTTCAGTTATGGCAGGAGGAAACCTGATGCACTCGCAATCTTCCGAGCTCGATGGCAGCGCAGGTACTTTAAAGGTTCCTAATTTGTTTTCAGTAAACAATTCTGCTGGTAATCCAACAGTTCAGCAGGCATCCTATCAAAAGAAGATAAATTCTTTATACGGATCATTAGAATTGAATTATGACGGTTATTTATTTTTAAGCGGTACTGCCCGTAATGACTGGTCATCTGCGTTAAGCCCGCGCAATAATTCTTTCTTTTACCCGTCTGTAAGCCTTTCTTATGTATTTACAGATATGATTAATCAAATGGGTGGCAGGCTTCCTTCATGGTTTAGCTTCGGAAAATTAAGAGCATCGTACGCTTCAGCCGGTAGTGATTTGCCTCCTTACGAACTATACAATAGTTATTTTATTAATACAGATCCGAATGGAAATACTACTGGTCAACGAAATACAACATTATTTAATGATAGTGTAAGAAGTCAATTAATGAAATCTTATGAAGCAGGAGCTGAATTGCGCTTTTTTAATAACAAAATCGGTTTAGATGTGTCTGTATATAAATCTGATGCCACTAACCAATTAATTCATCTTCCTTTAGACCCATTGAGTGGGTACAGTGATGAAATAATTAATGCCGCTGATGTAAGAAACAAAGGAATTGAAATTACCGCTGATGCACGGTTATTGGATAACCCTAGATCATTAAACTGGACATTGGGTGTTAATTTTTCTCACAATAAAACTACTGTACCGTTTATTTATCCCGGTGTGGATCAGTATCACTTACCGGGTGGTGGCTTTGATAATATCCAGATTTTGGCTGTTGCCGGGCAACCATACGGCGAAATTTACGGAACACAGTTAATGCGTGTAACAGATGCTAAAGACCCCAATTATGGTCAATTAATTCTAAGCAGTATCGGATTGCCGCAGGCTACTACTGATATATCAAGATTAGGTAACCAGCAAGCGAGTGCATTATTGGGAATTACCAATTCATTTTCTTATAAAGGCTTTGGGCTTTTAATCCAAATCGATGGCAGGTTTGGCGGAAAAATATTCTCTCAAACTTTAGACAATATGGAGCGTAACGGAACCGCTGCTATTACTGGCGGATCAAGAGATTCAATGATAGTGCAAGGCGTAGTGCTTGATGGAAATGGCGGATATG
>JAFBAF010000201.1 GCA_019247895.1 Parafilimonas sp.
AGTTTAAGCAGTGATACATCAGCAGTATCAACCAAAGCAGCGATATCGTCCCGATGCATCAGGAAATAACCTCTGTCTCTGTATAATGCAATTAACCTGTCTAATTCTGCGGCAATAATTTCTTTTGAATAAGGCGTTGTTCCGGGAGTGATCTTACTGTCTTTAATATTATTGTCTGTTATGCGTTGCAGCGTAGTATCGCTAAGATTATAACCAAATGAATCAATCAGTACACGTTTGCCAATATCAATTGTAATTTCTACAGTGGTGCGGTATTGCGGAGGGTCTTTTCGTTTGTAAAAAGTATCTGTATAAAAAGTATCAGACAGCGCCGCATTGAAATAACCCTGCGAAAAAAGAAAGCTGTTCATGAACCGATATGTGGTACTTATATTTGAAGTATCAAATACCGGTGGCTTTTTTAACAGATATTGAATACCAAATTTCTGAATTCGTCTTGCAAACAAACTATCCGACCAGTAATTTAATAGGTTTTCTTGCAGGCGTGTTTTTTCATCTTTAGCAATATCACCATTAATATTTACTTTGTTATTAAATACAAAAGGAGTATCAACAGGGTAATTTTTTACTTTCACTCTATTAATTACAAACAGAAATTTTTGTTCTGTGCATGAGGATAGTAAAAAAATAAAGCTAAAAAGTATTACGGTAAATGAAGTTTTTTTTACGCTCAAATTCATAAAGAATGCTCAGCAGGAATGAGGTCAAATATATCCAAACTTTGCGCCACAAAAAAAACAGGGATGAAGAAAACGTTTTTGTGGCAGAAGGAGTAAAGATTGCCGGGGAACTGCTTCAATCCGGTTTCAACATACAAAAAATTTATGCTGTAAAAAGCTGGATAGATCAACATCCCGGTTTAAAGAATGTTGTTGAAGTAAGCGAAAACGAATTAAAGCGAATTTCGAATTTTGAAACGCCCAATAAAATTGTTGCAATAGTTGAAAAAAATCGTTCAGTTCAGATTCCTTCGTTAAAAGGTAAGATCACATTAATGCTCGACGGCATACAAGACCCGGGCAATCTTGGAACAATTATACGCACCGCTGATTGGTTTGGTATAGAAAACATCATTGCGTCAAATGACACTGCTGATCTCTATAATCCAAAAGTCATTCAATCAACAATGGGAAGTTTCGCAAGAGTAAATGTTCTCTATACCGGCCTGAGCACTTTTTTGTCCGGCAATAATATAACAGTAATTGGTGCAACACTTGATGGCGATAATGTTTCCGCTATAAAAAAAATGAATGAATGCATTATAATTATTGGTAATGAAGGGAAAGGTATTAGAAAAGAGATTGAACCTTTTGTTCAAAAAAAAATATCGATACCAAAAACCGGCAATGCGGAATCTTTGAATGCAGCCGTGGCAACGGGAATACTTTTGTTTCAATTGAAACTTGCAACCTGAAATTTTTTACTAACTTCTTCCCATTTGTTTCAGAAAAGAAACATGTGAAATAACGGCCTGGTACATGCGCGGATATTCAACGTAAGCTATATTATATTCGCGGCATGCCTGTTTAATTATTTTGCTGATGGCAGGATAATGAATATGAGAAATTTTTGGAAAAAGATGATGCTCGATCTGGAAATTCAACCCGCCAACAAACCATGAAATGATACGATTTTTTGTAGCAAAATTAGCTGTGGTTTTTAACTGGTGAATCGCCCATTCGTCTTCCATTTTACCAGATACTTCATCCGGCATTGGAAAATGGGTATGCTCAACCGTATGTGCTAATTGAAAAACGATACTCAATATAAAACCGGCGATTAATGTCATAATTAAATAACCGATTATAGTATCAACAACGCCAACAGTTATCATAGGTATAGCTACAAAAGCCGAAACACTGATAAATTTATACAGCCAAAAATAAAAATGATCTTTTGTAGTCATTTTCTTTAAAGGCATATCTCCAATTTTGCGGGTGAAATACTTTTTATAATCGGAGAAAAATATCCAGTATATATACAACCAACAATAAAAAAACCAAAAATACCAATGCTGAAAACGATGAAACTTATACTTCTTTTGAGTGGAAGCCATTCTTAAAAAAGGTTTTCCATCAATATCATCATCTATTCCGTCAATATTTGTATATGCATGATGAATGATATTGTGTTTCATATTCCACATAAAATGGCTACCACCTAAAAAGCCTAAAGTAACAGCAGCCATCTTGTTTAAAACGGGGCTTTTACTAAAACTACCATGTGCACCATCATGCATAATGTTAAACCCGATCGATGCAACAGTAGCGCCAAGTAAAGCACATTCCAGGATTGCCCAAATTACAGAAGGTGTAAAAAATACTAAGTGTATATATAGAAACAACAACACTGAAACTAAAATGATAGCTTTTGACCAGAGTTTGTAATTACCTGTGGTAGATTTTCCTGTAGTTTCAAAATAGGTGGCTATTCTTTTTTTTAATTCTGTATGAAACGATGGTTTTAATTGTGCAAATTTGGGAGTTACATTCATGTGTCGGCGATTGATCTGTTGCTTAAACTAACAGCGAAGTTAAGAAATTAAAGGGTTAAGATTTGTGAAATGTTTATTATGAAAGTGATAATTTTTGCTTAATCGCATCCCACTTTCTGCGTGAAACGGGAATAATAGAGCCATCGTACATTTTTATTTCATGATCTTTAGAAAAAGATGTTATATAATCTGAATTTATAAGGTGCGCCCGGTGAACACGTAAGAAATTTTGTTCTGCCAGCAATTCATCATATTCTTTTAATGTATGCGAAGTGAGTAAGGGCTTTTTATCTTTTAACACAAAACGTGTATAGTTGCCAACTGCTTCACAGCGAATAATTTCATTACAGTAATAAAAGAAAGTGCCATCTGCAGTAGTTAATGCAAGCCTGTACTTGGAAGATGTTTCCGGCAAATTTAAATTGTAGCTGAGGTTTTCATATAATTTCTTTTGATTATCTGCATTGTTTTGTTTTTGTATAAAACGTTGAACCGCTGCTTTTAACTCCGCAGCATCAATTGGTTTTAGCAAATAATCCAGCGCACTGTATTTTATTGCCTTAATAGCATAATGATCGTACGCTGTAATAAAAATTGTTTCAAATGTGTGATCAGGAAATTTTTCGAGTAATTGAAAGCCATTCAGCAAAGGCATTTCAATATCTAAAAAAACAAGCTGTGGCTTATATTTATAAATAGCATCAATACCATTAACGGCGCCTAATGCTGTGTAAATTTCGCTTACTTCTGAAAGATTTTTTTGTAAAAGCAGTTTAACAACAGTTATGGCACTTTCTTCATCATCTATTATTAATGCCCGCACCACTAAGGTTTTAGTTTATTAGATTACCATCAAAGGTAATTCTATTTCAACACAAGTGCCTGTTGGGTTTTTGTTATCATCATATAAATCATGAACAAGTAACCTTGCATGCGTATTATGAGTTCTGTTTATAATAGAGAGCCTTTTTTCAATTAAAGCAATGCCTTTTGATGTATGCTTTATAGATTCATTTTTTAATTCTTCAGCCTTCTTTCTTCCAATCCCATTGTCAAGGATATAGAAGCATAAAAATTCATGTTTTATAATGCCTGTAATTGTTAACTTTCTTTCGTTGCTTTTATTCACCAGGCCGTGCCAGATAGCGTTTTCTGCAATTGGCTGCAATATCAAAGCCGGTACTAATAATTCATCAGTTGAGATGTCTTCATCAATATCAACTGCAAATTCAAAATTATTTTTCAAGCGAACTTTTTCAAGTTGCAGGTATAAAGTGAGCATTTGTAATTCTTTATCGAGCGAAATATTTTCTTCATCTGAATAATTTAAAACCATTCTTAAAAGCCTGGATAATTTAGTCAAATAAATATTAGCATCATCAAGCCTGCCGGTAAGCATACATTCCTGAATTGAACTCATGCAATTGAAAATGAAATGCGGGTTCATTTGAGCGCGCAACGCTTTTAATTCAAGTATAGAATTGATGCGGGTTATTTCTTCTTTTTGTTCTTCAAGCCTCGCATTTAAATCTTTTAACCTGTCTATATTTTTTATTTTGGAACGACGGTTCCTGTATAAAGCGTATAATAAAATTCCTGCAACCATTAATGCTGCAATTGCAGTTATCAGCCATTCGTTATTTCGTTCAAGTTGCAAAGAGGAAGCAAGATTCTGTGCTTTTAATTTCTGGTTCTCTTTTTCTTTTCTTTCTGTTTCAAATTCAGTTTGCAATTTTAATAATTGGTCCTGCTTGTCTTTGGTAAAAAGACTGTCCTTTAATTTATAAGAACTGTCAAGCGTAAGGTAAGCATTTTTGTAATCGCCCTTTTTTACATAAATAGTTGATAAGCCTGCCAGCACCGATTGCTGCAGCGTTCTGTCGTTCATCTCCACAGCATATTGCAATGCAGTTTCGTAATTTTCAAAAGCACTTTCTGGGTTATTTAATAAATTATAAATTTCAGCCAGCTCGCTGTATGCATAAGCCAAGTCAGTTTTAGCGTTTATTTGCTGGTAATATTTTTTTGCTATCAACATGTTTTGCAATGCTTCGGCATATTCATTCTTATTTTCATAAGCAATAGCAATGTTTTCATAGGCATTACCGGTTCTGTACAGATCGTTATGCTTTATAAAAACAGGAATTAATTTTTTGTAATAATATAAAGCTGTATCAAACTTCTCTTCCAGCTGATACGTGTTAGCTATACTTGTAAGTGCCTGCGCCATATATAGTTCGTCACCGGCCCTTCTGTGGATATCATAGGCTTGTTGAAAATAATTGCGGGCTTTTGCAGGATTTTGCTCGATGTTATAAATTCTGCCAATACTAAATAACATTTCAGCAGCGCTGAATTCATCTTTGGTTTCTTCAAATGAATTAAATGCCTGTGAGAAATAAGACAAAGCCAGCGGATAATTACTTTGATTTAAATACACGTTGCCCAAATTAGCGAGGGAGGCAGCAGTGGAATTTTTGTCTCCTGAATTTTTAAACTGTTGTAAGGCAGCATTCAAATATTTTTCAGCAAGTACATTATCGCCTTTACAGGCATAAGCCCAACCGATAACATTGTTTGCTGTTCCAATACTTTTTTCATCATCAGCTTGCATGGCAAGCACCATTGACTTATTGCCGTAAAACAAAGCAGAATCAGTATTAATTGTACAATATGCAAAACATAAACGACTATAAATAAAAGCACGTGCAGTATCGGTATTTGCTGCATTTAATTTTTTTAAAAGAGAATTTACATTTGCATCTTCTTGCGCGGCAGCTATATTACATAAAGCAGTTAGCAGCAATATATTTAAAAACCGGGTTTTCATTTTTACAAAACTAATTTGTATGATGACTTTGACCCAAACCGTTTGCTCATTATGAGCAACCATTCAATAATTTACAATGGTAATTTGCGTAGATATGAATTGTTCAGCAGAGAAAATGCTAACCTTTTATTTTTTTCAGAAGTTGTTACCGTCTAATGAAATAAAACGACTAATACTGCACAACACGAAAAATTTCTCAACGCAAATAGTACACTTAAACTCTATGGGGGTTATGCTTTGAGCCGTTTCAAGCAATTGAGCGGCTCATTTTTTTATATAACCGTAAGTTGATAAAATGCTTCCGGTTGCAGGTATTTGTTTGCCAATTGCTGCAACTCTTCCGCTTTAATATTTTTTATAGTTGATATGCTATTGTTGAAATAGTTTTTATCGAGGTTATTAAGAACATAATTTTTCCAGCGCGAAATAATTTGAAAGGGGCCATCAAGGTCACCAAGAATACTGCCGATCATATAATTGCGTACCAAATGCAATTCTTCGTCATCAACGGGTTCATCACACAAGCGTTTCATTTCTTTAAATGTTTCATTAATTGTTGCCTCGCAAACATCGCGGCCGGCTTCTGTCGAGATCATCCATGCACTTTCATGAATATGATTTTGAAGATAGCTGTGAATACCATAAGTGTAACCTTTATCTTCTCTTATATTGCTCATTAATCTTGAACCAAAATACCCGCCTAAAATATTATTCAATACCTGCACTTTAATAAAATCCGGATGATGACGATTAGGAAAATTTCGTGCAATTCTTACAGCGCCCTGTACGCCATTTTCATCATTAATTATAAAATGATTTTTTTCTTTTTCAGAATTAGTATTATAATTTATCGGCGCTGCATCTTTTTTGTTGCAAAGCAATGAACCAAAATTTTTGTTCAATAATGATTCTATATCGCCTGGTAAATTTCCGGCAATAAATAAAATGCATTTTCCATTGATGTAGTAATTGTCGTAAAATTGTATAAGCTTGTTTGTTTCCAGATTATCATAATCTAATGTGGAAGCATATTTTCCATAAGGGTGAGAAAACCCGAATAAGTATTCGTCAATTATGCGATTGGCAACAAAATCACACTTCTTCAAATTCACTTCAAGACTTTGCTTTTGATTTTGTTTATATATTGATAGTTCTTCCTCCGGAAAAATGCTTTCTGTAAGCAACTCGCTTACAACGGGTAATAATTGCGGCAAATGTTTGCTTAAACTGTGCAGTTTTATTGATGCCGTTTCGTTGTAACAATTGCGGTTAAGATAAGCACCATAAAATTCAAAGAATTCATTTATCTCAAATGCTGTTTTGTTTTTTGTTCCGTTTTTTAAAAGGTAGTTTGCTGAAGCTGCGGTCATATTGTTCTCTTCGTAAGCATTTCCCGCAAAAAACACCCATTCAACAAGTGCCACTTCCTGTTCAGGTGCACGCATTGCATATATTGGAATTCCGTTATCCAGTTCAAAATATTCGTATGGTTTTAAATGAAGATTAAAATCAGTCGCATCAACTATTTTTGGTTGTACTTTTCTGTTCAGCATAAGGGCGCAAATGTAATCCAATGCGGAATATCATATTTACTTTGCAGTATAAACGCATATTCAATTTTAAATTTTATTTGTTTTAATGGAACCCGGCATCAGAGAATTTTTCAGGCGTTTGTCAACCACTATTGGTTTAGTTATAATATGGATGGCAATTAATATGACTATTGGGATTAAATACGGCTTTGCTTTTTACGAAAATGAAATTCATTGGTACAACATTGTATTTTATATATGGGCAATTGCAAGTTTTATTGTGCTGGTAATTTTTTTTATAAAGATGTGGAAGAAACCAATTGAGCGTTTGAATGATTGAACCAAAAGTGAAAACACAAACTATTATCTTCGCAGCAAAATATTATTTATGAATCTTCATGAATACCAGGCAAAAGAATTAATAAAGAAATATAATGTGCCTGTGCAGGAAGGCTATGCCTGCAGTACAGTGCATGAAGCAGAAGAAGCATATCGCAATATTAAAAGTCAAACACAAAATAACTTTGCTGTTGTAAAAGCGCAGATACACGCAGGTGGCCGTGGTAAAGGAAAAATAAAAGGCACCGAACAACGTGGTGTTGCAGTTGGTAAAAGCCTTGAAGAAATTGCAACAATTGCAGGAAATATTTTAGGCGGAACTTTAATAACTGTACAAACAGGAGAAGCCGGCAAAAAAGTGAATAAGGTGTTGGTAGCGCAGGATGTTTATTATTCAGGACCAAATCCAACTAAAGAATTTTATTTATCAATCCTTCTTGATCGTACAAAGGGGCAGAATGTAATTATGTACAGCACTCAGGGAGGAATGGATATTGAACAGGTAGCACATGATACGCCTGAAAAGATTTTTAAGGAATGGGTATATCCTTCTGGAGGTTTGCAGGCATTCCAGGCAAGAAAAATTGCTTTCAATTTTGGATTAAAAGGTGAAGCATTTAAGAACTGCGTAAAGTTTGTAACCAATTTATACAATGCGTATGTAGGGCTTGATTGTTCACTTGTTGAAATAAACCCTTTGTTTAAAACAAGTGATGATAAAATAATTGCAGTTGACTGCAAAATGAATTTAGATGATAATGCTTTAATGCGTCATGCAGATTTGGAAGCATTGCGTGACTTTGCCGAAGAAGATCCAACGGAAGTAGAAGCTGGAAAATACAATTTGAATTTCGTAAAGCTCGATGGTAATGTTGGTTGTATGGTTAATGGCGCCGGCCTTGCAATGGCAACAATGGACATGATAAAATTAAGCGGTGGCAATCCTGCAAACTTTTTAGATGTTGGCGGTACTGCAAATGCTCAAACTGTTGAAGCAGGCTTTAGAATTATTCTAAAAGATCCGAACGTAAAAGCGATTCTTATAAATATTTTTGGTGGTATTGTGCGTTGCGATCGTGTGGCTGCCGGCGTAATTGATGCTTATAAAAATATGGGCAATATTAATATTCCTATTATTGTTCGCTTGCAGGGTACGAATGCAGAAGAAGCAAAAAAATTGATTGACGAAAGCGGGCTTAAAGTGCAATCTGCAATTCTGTTAAGTGAAGCTGCTGATCTTGTAAAAAAAGCTGTTGCTTAATTAATTTTTAAAAGATATATAAGCGTTTATATTTTTATAAGCGCCTTTTGTTCGTCCAAAAATATATGCAGGTCCAAACTTTGGCTTTTTAACCAGCGGCAATGTTGTAGATGAATTTTCGGGAGTAAAAACCAAGACTGGTGTGAAAGATTATATTAAAAGTTTTGATTTTGGTGTAACTTCTGGTGCTGGTTTAAACTTTCGTATAGCGCCACGCACATGGCTTAATACTGGCATCGCATTTTACCAGGGCTTAACTGATATTTTCAAAAGGTGACAACACTACAAGACACAATGGTAATGTTGGTGTAAACCTGGGAGTGTTGAGTGGGATGGAAAATAAAACTATTATTAATTTAATAAAATCAAAAAGCATCAGATTGCTGATGCTTTTTGATTGGATCTCTATATATAAATTGATCTATTGTACTATTAGTTTTACATTTTGTATTCCATCATCTGAAATCATTTTTACATAATATACACCTTGACCAAGGTTGCTTGTATTTATATTCAAAGAAAACTCACCACTTTGTGCATTAGCATTCATCAGCTGTTTTAAAGGCCTGCCGCTGATATCAGTAAGGCTAATATTTACATGCCCTGGTTTAGCGATATTCACTCGCAGATTTGTAAATGTTGTTGCCGGATTTGGGTAAATATTTAAATGATTAGAAGTATTAATTGCAACTGCATTACTGGCTGCAGTATTTTCATCAGCTATAGATTCTTGTGTTAGATTTCCCTGCGGAGAGTATTTTACAGTTATCGGATCGGAACTAATACCATTTGCAGTTACAACAAGCGTATAAGTGCCTTTAGGTAAACCTGCAGGAGGAGTTAAAAAAACTGTATCGGCTAAACTGCCCCGCATAACACCGGTACTATTCCAATTAAAAGTGCGCAAGTAATAAACATGAGTGCCGCTCTGCAAACGAGCAATTGGGTAATTGGTATTCATCTGCCAGTCATCGCCATAAGTTGCACCTTCCGAGTTGCCGTTAAAACCTGTTCCTGTAAGCCTGAATGTAACACCACTAATATGCTTCAGCGTTTTAATTACCGGTTTATTTGCAGTAAGCGCAGCGCCTGCAGGTGTATAAACATAATATTGATTGTTACCCTGATCGGCATACAATACCTGGCCATTCGGCAAATCAATCATACCAGCTATGTAAGTAGGTATTGGTGAAGAAACACCACCTTGAGGTGTAGGTATTTGTGTGAAAGCGTTAGTAATATAATCATATTCATAATAATAACTTGGAGAAGGAAAATGATTGCTTGCTGTAGGTTTTGCTGAGGCAATGCATAACACTTTCCCGTTCACCATTAATGCAGCCGGCGCATCCGGTGTGCCGCGTCCGTTAGGAAAGTCTGCAGCAGCAACCCATGAACCAGGGCTACTATTTCCCGAAGGAGTATATATGGCATTGTGCCCTGTTGAACCTATAAACAATGCTTTGCCATTTGGTAATAGCAAGGCGCCACCTTGTTCAGAGCCAAAAGGATCATATATATCAACGGGTAAAGTTGCATCTGCTACCCACTTGTTTAAAGCTGGAATAAATCTTTCCGAATTACGCGTGTCCCTGTCAACAAATAAAATACTGTTGTCAGGCAATTTAAGCCAGGCAGATTCATTGTGAATGCCGATACATGTAGGACCAGTTGTGTAAGCATTCGTTGACGGAGTATAAATTTTTGAGCCACGTAAGGTTCCGGTTACAAGTGCCTGTAAAACGGTTCCGTCTTCCAGTATCTCTGAGTTTGCATCACTTACAAAAGAACCTACAGAAGCGTTTGCTGTCCATGTATTTGTAAGTGGATTATACGTTTCACCTTTCGAACTGCCGGTACCATATTCGCCGCCGGCTACATATACTCTCCCATCTTTTAAGACCTGTGAAGAATAATATAAACGGGTACTGATCATTGGCGCTATTGATGACCATGTGCCGTTGATATAACTGCCATTGGCATCTGGTGTAAGCTTGTTATAAATATTGCCAATACCATCCCCGCCTCCGGAACCGGATTTACATAAAACTGTGCCGTCAGAAAGTAATAACATTCCGCCATTATTGGCATCGGGAGCAAGGTTTGTGAGAGCTGTCCAGGTGCCTTGCGCCATTAAATTTGATAAAGACAAAAAAGAGAATAAGAATACGAGAGAAACGATGTTTAAATTTTTTTTTGCATGCCTTGTAAACACGCTTTGTAAAGTTTTCTTCATAAGCCAAATTTTTAAAGATTGAATAAGAAGGCTAATATAACTTTTTTAATTTATAACAAGTATTAAGCTTAGAGTACAGATTTTTAATTTACGGCAGCTTGTGTAATAAGCTTGGTTTTTTTGTAGTGATAACATTCTTCCTAATAAAGACCTGCAATCTTTTTAAGCAATCAAACTACCAGCCTTACTTCATGTACAGGGCTAAATAAATAGATCAGCCCTGTATTTTTTTCAACGCATCTGAAACGTTTACGCAGTTGCTCTCCTTTTTGAAAAATGCGCCCATCTTTTGTTTTAAAATAAGCGCCACGTGGTAATTCTTCCAACAGCGAAATGTTTTTTTTATTTTCATCATACTTACGCAATACACGCATTAAACTTTCTTCTGCACAACTACTGGCCGCAGGATTTTGTACTGATTC
>JAFBAF010000149.1 GCA_019247895.1 Parafilimonas sp.
CGGTAATGGCATGGAGTAATCCAAACTCAAGCCCGGCAATTGCCATTGCATTTATTATTGGCGCCGTATTCAGCGCCACTGCAGGTTACATTGGTATGAAGGTGGCTACAAAAGCCAATGTTCGTACAGCAAATGCTGCCAGAACAAGTTTATCTAAAGCATTAAAAGTTTCTTTTACCGGGGGGTCCGTAATGGGTCTTGGTGTTGCTGGTTTAGCTGTACTTGGTTTAAGCGGTGTGTTCTTAATATTGAAACACATTTTTGCTCCCGGTGCTGATGCTAATTCAGAAGAAATGGTGAAGACAATAGAAGTTCTTACAGGTTTTTCTTTAGGGGCTGAATCAATTGCTTTGTTTGCCCGTGTAGGTGGTGGTATTTATACAAAAGCTGCAGACGTTGGTGCAGATTTAGTTGGTAAAGTTGAAGCAGGAATTCCTGAAGATGATCCGCGTAATCCGGCTACAATTGCAGATAATGTGGGCGATAATGTGGGTGATGTTGCCGGCATGGGTGCCGATCTCTTCGGTTCTTATGTAGCTACAGTGTTAGCAACAATGGTGCTTGGCCAGGAAGCTGTTTCACATGATAATTTCGGTGGCTTTGCTCCTATTTTATTACCAATGACAATTGCCGGTGTAGGCATTTTGTTTTCAATCATAGGTACTGTTTTCGTAAAAGTTAGTGACAGTGCAGGCATTAGTACATCTAATGTGCAGAAAGCATTGAACATGGGCAACTGGGGTTCAATCATACTTACAGCTATTGCAAGTGCCGCTTTGGTTTATTATATCTTACCCGATGCCCCGATTTATTTAAGAAGAGATTTTATAATGAATGATCCGGCACAAATAGTTCCCGGTGCGGTAGCAATTACTCAAAACGGTGTGCTGGGTGCCATATTAGTTGGCCTTGCTGTTGGTACCTTGATGAGTATGATCACAGAGTATTATACCGCAATGCATAAATCTCCTGTTAGATCAATTATCCGTCAGTCGGCAACTGGCCACGCTACAAATGTTATTGGTGGATTAGCCGTTGGGATGGAATCAACTTTATTACCAATTTTGGTTTTAGCCGCCGGCATTTGGGGTTCTTATGCATGTGCTGGTTTGTATGGCGTTGCTATTGCTGCAGCGGGCATGATGGCTACAACAGCGATGCAATTGGCAATTGATGCATTTGGACCAATTGCAGATAATGCAGGCGGTATTGCAGAGATGAGTGAATTACCAAAAGATGTTCGTGAAAAAACTGACGTACTTGATGCGGTTGGAAATACTACTGCAGCTACAGGTAAAGGTTTCGCGATCGCTTCTGCTGCGTTAACTGCATTGGCTTTGTTTGCCGCTTATGTTGGCGTGGTAAATCACAATGGTTATACAATGGCCGGTATTGATATTTATAAGGCAAAAGTTTTAGCTTCTTTATTTGTGGGTGCTGTAATTCCATTCATATTTTCTTCACTCGCTATTCGCGCAGTTGGACAAGCAGCAATGGCTATGGTAGAAGAAGTTCGTCGTCAATTCAGAACAATCCCGGGGATTATGGAAGGAACAGGTAAACCGGAATACGAAAAATGCGTTGCGATTTCTACCAACGCTTCTATCAAAAAAATGATGTTGCCTGGCGCGATTGCTATTATTTCGCCTATAATAATTGGATTTTTATTAGGCCCTGAAGCATTGGGCGGATTTTTAGCAGGCGCAACTGTAAGTGGGGTATTAATGGGTATGTTTCAAAATAATGCCGGAGGTGCCTGGGATAATGCAAAGAAAAGCTTTGAGAAAGGGGTTGAAATAAACGGTGAAACTTATTATAAGAAAAGTGAACCACATAAAGCTTCCGTAACAGGTGATACTGTTGGCGATCCTTTCAAAGATACGTCTGGCCCGTCAATGAATATTTTGATCAAATTGATGAGCATTGTTTCATTGGTGATTGCACCAACATTGGCGCAGTTATATCATAACAATAACAGTGATGCGGCATCAAATCAACTAAAAAACAAAACAGAGATTGCAGTAAATACTGTTGAAAAAAAATGAGAATTGTATTAAATTTGAGGAGGTTGCTGAAAAGCAGCCTCTTTTTATTTTTTACACAATGAAGTCTTTCTATTCAATTCTTTTATTTATTGTTTTATTTGCCTGCAACGCTTCAACAAATAATTCAAATACAAAAGATTCGATCCTTCATAATTATAAAGACATTTCTTTAGAACGCTCTACAATAAATCCAAATGCTGTTAAAACATACAGGGAAGCAGTAAAAAGCTACGAAACAACCGATGAATTTAAAGTGAGTTTATATGAAACAAAGCAAACGTTTCATTACCTTATAAAAATTCAGTATAAAGAATTGAATGAAGAAGACACTTTAAAAGTTCCGGATTTTGGTATTGAGCCGGCTGTTAATATTGTTAAAGGTGATTCTATCAGGCCTTCATGTATCGTTGGTTTTTTGGATGAGAAGAAACAATTCAGAGAGTCAAAACTTATCTATTTCAATCAAAATAAATTAAAAATTCACGTGCTGAAACATTATGCAGTGGCAACATATCAAACCAAATAAGCTATTTTAAATTTTTATAAAGAGTTTTGCAAAAACTTTGCAGACGATTGCGGTTTATTCGCAGCAGTTCATTACCTTTGCCGTCCCAAAAAAATTGATTTTATGGCAAGAGTTTGCGAAGTAACCGGTAAAAAACCAATGGGTGGTCATTATGTTTCTCACTCAAACATAAAAACCAAACGCCGTTTTTTGCCCAATCTTCAAACAAAGCGTTTCTATTTTGCTGAAGAAGACAGGTGGGTTACTTTAAAAGTTTCTACTGAAGCAATTCGCACCATTAATAAAAAAGGTTTAGCTGCGGTAATTAAAGAACTAAGAGCCAACGGCAATCATATTTAAAGTAATTAAAGCGCTTTACAATGGCAAAAAAAGGAAACAGAGTTCAGGTTATTTTAGAATGTACAGAACATAAAACAAGTGGTTTACCGGGTACAAGCCGCTATATTTCTGAAAAAAATAAAAAAAATACTCCTGAGCGTTTAGAATTAAAGAAGTACAACCCGATTTTGAAAAAAGTTACTGTTCATAAAGAAATTAAATAATTAGCTAATGGGCTGATTTGATAATGAATTTCAAATTGGCTGATTTTCAAATTTTCAAATTGCAATCATGGCAAAGGCAGCAAAAACGGCGATTAAGACCAAAGATCAGAAAGCCGCATCTGAGGCAAAAAACTGGAGCAAAGTTATACGTCCTGTTCGCAGCCCCAAAACAGGCGCTTATACTTTTAAAGAAGCAATCGTGCATAAAGACAAGATTAAAGAATTTCTTGCCGGTAAGTAAGCCTATCGCAACCCTTTCAAAAGAAAGGGCAAGAATACATTGAGCCGTTCAAAAATTATTGAACGGCTTTTTATTTAGTATTTTATTTTATTGTTCTCGCTTTATTTAAAAAATTTTTACCGTATTTAAGTTTGATATTATCAATGGCTTTGTACAAATTGACTTTACGCGAAACATCATCAAACAAATTACCCTGAACTGTAATGTTTGTAAAGTCGGTTAAGCGAACCCCAAGCAATCTTACCGGTTTTCCTTTTTTATATAACTGATGAAACAGTTCCATTGCAACAGGAATTAATTCATCATCACGAAATGTATAATCAATTGTTGTTTGTTTTGATGTGGTTTCAAAATTTGGATAGCGAATTTTTACAGCAATACAACCAGCGAGTTTTTCATCCTGCCTTAGTTCGAATGCAACTTTTTCTGTCATGCGCACTAATTCACTCAATAAAAATTCTGTATCAGCTGTATTATTTTCAAAAGTATTTTCTGTAGAAATAGATTTTGCTTCATGCCATTCAGAAACACTTCCATAATGCAAACCCTGGGCTTTATTCCAAAGTTCCAATCCCCATTTTCCCAAACGCAATTCTAATTCATCTTTTTGCAGTTCCAGAATATCGCCAATGTTCTCAATACCCATTTCATTTAATATAGATAAAGTATGTCCGCCAACACCAGGAATTTTTTTTACCGGCAACGGCGCCAAAAAATCTTTCTCCTTTCCATGCTGAATAAATAAATAGCCATTCGGCTTTGCTTCATCTGTTGCAATTTTTGCAACTAATTTATTACTTGCCAAACCGAATGAAATAGGAAGTTTCGTTGTATCTATAATTTCTTGCCTCAGGTCAATTGTCCATTGAAAAGGATCAAAAAATTTATCCATTCCTGTAAGATCAAGATAAAATTCATCAATGCTCGCCTTTTGAAACTTTGGCGCTTTGGCTGCAATTATATCGGTAACCCAATTTGAGAATTTACTGTATTGTTTATGTGTTCCTCTTAATAAAATTGCATGCGGACAAAGCTGAACAGCCTTTTTCATCGGCATAGCGGAATGTACACCGAACTTGCGTGCTTCATAACTGCAGGTTGTAACTACACCACGATCACGGCTGCCACCAACAATTACAGCTTTTCCTGCAAGTGAAGGATCATTCAATACTTCAACGCTGTAAAAAAAAGAATCAAGATCAAAATGCGCTATGTATGTTTTTGGATGCACTAAAAGCTGAATGTTTTATTAAGCAGCTTGCTGGTAAATTTTGCTTTTTGTTTTTTAGGCTCAGAATATTTGCCGTCTTTTAAATAATAACATAAAACAGATTTATCATCGGGATTGATTATAAAATATTCCTGTACACCAAACTCTTCATAAACAATTTTCTTTTTAATTAAATCTGCATTGCGATTGCCGGGTGAAAGTATTTCAACTATTAAATCAGGTGCGGTATAAATTCCATCCTTTTTAATAAACTGTTTATTTGCATTGCTCAAAAAAAATACATCCGGTTGAACGGCATTTTTATCTCCAAGATAAACATCAACAGGCGCATAAATCGCTTCTCCCATATTGTTTTCAGTTACCAAAGAATCTAATTGTCTGAAAATTTCTCTCGCAATTGAGAAATGATCAAAGGTTGGTGATGGACTCATATAAAATTGATTATTGATAACCTGCACCGGAGTACCTTCAGGTAGCAGGCGATATACATCAACCAATGTTTGTGGTTTGCGCACTAATGCTGACATACGCCAAATTTACAAATTAAACAATCAGGCCTTTTCTAAATTAAACAAGCTGTCAACAAATTCATGTTTATCAAATATTAAAAGATCATCCATCTTCTCTCCTACGCCAATATATTTTACAGGAATTTTAAATTGATTAGCGATTGCCAATACAACACCGCCTTTTGCAGTGCCATCTAATTTTGTTATAGCGATTGATGTAACATCTGTTGTTGCCGTAAAATGTTTTGCCTGCTCTAAAGCATTCTGACCAGTTGAACCATCCAACACTAACAATACTTCATGCGGCGCATTTGGAATTACTTTTTGAATAACACGTTTAATTTTTGATAACTCATCCATTAAATGTGCTTTGTTATGCAAACGACCGGCGGTATCAATAATTACAATATCAGATTTTTTTGCAACCGCACTTTGTACGGCATCATAGGCAACAGCGGCCGGATCACTTCCCATTGGTTGTTTTACGATCGGAACATTTACTCTTTCGCTCCAGATAGTAAGTTGGTCAACAGCCGCAGCACGAAATGTATCTGCAGCGCCCAACAAAACATTTTTCCCAGCTTTTTTATAATTGTGAGCAAGCTTACCAATAGTTGTTGTTTTACCTACACCATTCACGCCAACAACCAATAACACATAAGGCTTTTTACTTTCAGGAAGATCAAATTCTTTGTATGAATCTTCAGGCGCATCGGTTAATATATTTTGGATTTCATTTTGAAGTAATTTATTGAGTTCACTTGTGTTGATGTATTTATCTTTTGCAACACGTGCTTCAATACGATTAATAATTTCAATTGTTGTGTCAATACCAACATCGGCACTTACCAATGCGTCTTCCAGATTATCTAATACTTCTTCGTCAACTGTACTTTTACCCGCAATTGCTTTTGTGATCTTTTCAAAGAAACCTGTTTTGGTTTTTTGTAAACCTTCATCCAAACTTTCTTTTTCTTTTTTACCGAAAAGCTTATTAAATAAACCCATGAATTATTTCTGATTTTGAAATTTTGTTATGTATGAACTTAAGATCATTTATGCTTCTTTATGTGGCAACGTTATCCAGTTATGACCATCTCTTGCTATTAAAGCTTCTGCATCTTCCGGGCCCCAGCTATCAGGCGCATAATTTGGAAAATCAATTGGCGGCCTTTGTTCCCATGCTTCAATAATCGGCATTACAACATGCCATGCAGCTTCAACCTGGTCTGCACGCATAAACTGCGCAGGATTACCTTCCATTACATCCAGTAATAAAGTTTCATAAGCTTCCGGTTCATGATCTTCAGGATAAGCATCTTTATAATTAAAGATCATATCTACGGGATTTAATATCATGTCTTGTCCCGGCCGTTTTGCCTGGAAACGCAAACGAATATCCATCTCAGGCTGAATGCTTATGGTCAACCTGTTTGGCCTCCACGTTTCCGCAGCTTCCGGTGGAAATGCATAATGCGGCGCGGGCCTGAACTGAATATTTATAACTGATGTTTTTTGATGCATATACTTTCCAGTTCTTACATAAAAAGGAATGCGATGCCAGCGCCAGTTATCAATATAAAATTTTAGCGCAGCAAACGTTTCAACGTTTGAATTCGGATCAACTTTTTCTTCCTGCCGGTAACCTTTTACCTTTTCACCTTTCATCCAACCTTCACTATATTGACCACGTACTGCATAATCCCGCACTTCTTCCTTCGAAATTTTTCTAATTGCATTTAGCACGGCAACTTTTTTATTTCGAATTTCATTGGCTTCAAAATTTACCGGTGGTTCCATCGCAACCATGCACAGCAATTGCAAAATATGATTTTGCACCATATCCCTCAATGCTCCGCTTTGTTCATAATATCCGCCGCGTTCTTCAACACCAACTGTTTCCGCAACTGTTATCTGAACATGATCTATATAGTTGCGATTCCAAATTGGTTCAAACAAAGCATTCGCAAAACGTAAAGCCAAAATATTTTGCACCGTTTCTTTTCCTAAATAATGATCAATGCGGTAGATCTGGTCTTCCGCAAACATGCCTGATAATAATTCATTCAATTCATGCGCACTTTTTAAGTCATGGCCAAAAGGCTTTTCAACCACAATTCGTGTTGCGCGCTTATCACTGCAAAGATGTATGGTTGATAATTTTTTTGCGATGTCAGGCACCAACTGTGGGGCAACGGCGAGATAAAAAATTACATTAGGATGTATTTTCCAATCTGCTTCAAACTGATGCACTTTATCGGTGATATTTTTATACGCACCTTCGTCTTCTGCGTCCATTTTTAAATAAGAAATGCGTCCTGAAAAGTCTTTCCACTTTCCATTTTGTTCTTTGCGCCGGCTAAACTCCTGGATGCCTTCAAATAAATGTTCCCGGAATTTATCATCTGAATAATCTGATCTTCCAATGCCTACAATCGCAAATTGATCAGGCATCCATTCATCAATAAATAAATTATACAGAGCCGGAGTTAATTTACGCTGATTGAGATCGCCGCTTCCACCGAAAATAAAAATTACCGAAGCCGGCGGGCGTTTGTTATTATTGTTGTTTTCTGACATTTAAGAATTGTTTTTTAACTATTGCATTCAGGTACTCGCCAGTAAGCGCTAAGCTTTACGCTTCAAAAATAAGCTCAATAATCTGTTTGTTTTATTTTATATGATTTTCTAACTTTTTATAAGCAAACCTCATCAATTAAATTATTGATCAATTTTAATATGGAATGAAATAAAAATTTCATCTCATTAATAAAAACTATGGCAGAAATTTTACCTAAAGAACACAAACAAAAAGCAGGTCGCCCCAAAGCAAAAAAATCTTCATTAACAGTTGATCTGACACCAATGGTTGATCTTGGTTTTTTACTTATCTCATTTTTTGTTTTTACAACAACTATCTCTCAACCTATGGCAATGAAACTTGTAATGCCGGATGATCAGGATGTAAAAAATCCTGATAAAGCACCAGACAAAAAAACGCTTAATTTAATATTAGGCTCAAAAAATACAACCTATGTGTATAATGGATTACAGCTAAATGCTATTAGAAATATTGGCAGCAATAAAACTGCAATTCGTGATGCAATACTTCAAAAGAAAAATGAAATGAGAAAGTTATATGGAAGCGATTCTGATATGATTATCCTAATTAAACCAACTTATGATGCAACTTATGAAAATGTTGTGAATGCTTTAGATGAAATGCTTATTTGCAATATTAAAACTTATGTATTGATGGATGCGGCTGCCGATGAATTGAAAGCTGTACGTAAGTAAAAAGCAAACGCTCACACGAACGTTGCTTTTTTATATGCAACAATTTTAGCGTTTGCGCACCTATTTTGTTTTGCTTCATTTGTACAATTCATTATTTTGATTTCATTAAACAATCATTTTAATTTGTACCATTAAATCGAATTTTATACCTGCTTCGAAAACTGTTTAATCTTAACAAAATGAAAGGTTGGCTACTTGCATTTGGATTACTATATCTTATTGCACTTGAAATTTTGCGCGTATATTTTATTATGCCCTTTCCCGGCAGTCAACAGTCAAATACCATAACCGTTGCTTATTTTATTGACAGGAATATTTGGTGGCTGCGATTAATAGGTATTGCCATTGTTATACCTTGTTTGCTTCATGTGCTAAAATATAACCGGGTGTGGAAAAAGATAGCAGCGTTTTTAATTATAGCTCTTTATATCTTCATCGCTTACATATTCAACTTTAAATTTCTTGCAGATAAAATGTTTTACCAGCCAAAATATAAATTACTGGTAAGTGCTGTTAATGATACAACAAACAGGGATAACTTAATCATCGGTGTTGCTTTAAAAAATGAGGCAAAGGCATATCCAATTGAAGTTATAGGTTATCATCACCAGGTTAGAGATACAATTGGTGGTGAACCTATAATGATAACATATTGTACCGTTTGCAGAACCGGCAGGGCATATAGTCCTTATATTAATGGCAAGCTTGAAAATTTCCGGCTCGTTGGTATGGATCATTTCAATGCAATGTTTGAAGATGCAACAACAAAAAGCTGGTGGCGACAGGAAAGCGGTGAAGCCATTGCAGGAAAGTTAAAGGGCACAATATTAAAAGAAATTCCATCACAACAAATGGCGCTTGGCGATTGGCTGGCCTTGCATCCGGATAGTTATGTGCTGCAACCTGATTCAGACTTTAAAAAAGAATATGCTGATTTGAAGGGTTACGATATTGATACTTTAAAAAGCGGTTTGGAAAAACGCGACAGTGCATCATGGAAATTTAAATCATGGGTGATTGGTGTAAACCTAAATAACCATTATAAAGCGTACGACTGGAATGAGCTGGTAAAGAAAAAAATAATAGAGGACTCAGTTGCAGGCATGCAGTTACTGTTAACCATGCAGAAAGACGAAAAAAGTTTTTATGCATTTAACAGAAGTACATACCATAGTATTTTGAATTTTATCTATGATAGCTCAAAACAGGTTCTGTATGATGATAAAACAAAATCAACATGGAGTATTAATGGTATTTGCATTGATGGTGCGATGAAAGGCGAGCGTTTGCAAACAGTGCAGGCTTACCAGGAATTCTGGCATTCATGGAAACAGTTCCATCCTAATACTGCAGTTTATAAATAGAGCACTTGTAATTACCGTATCTGGAAATACCTGTTCCATTTTTGGAAAAAACCGCTAACATTCTAAAACGTTAATTATTGATTTACAATAACTTATTGACGAATAAACCTGCTGGCATTTGATTTGGCATTAGAGAAATACCCGTTTTTACTCCGTACCTGAAAGAAAGCTTAAAAAACAAACGAAATGAAAAAGCTTTTATTGATTATTGTAACGGGTATTAGCCTTGTATCTTGTACAAAAAATGT
>JAFBAF010000161.1 GCA_019247895.1 Parafilimonas sp.
CACTGCAGATAAATCAAAAACTTTTATTACAAAAAAGAATTTGGCAACACAGGATATGATTGGATTAAATATAAGCATGCCATGGCAAAAAAAATGGTATAGTGTTTTTGCAAATGTGAATTCATATTACACACATTACAAGGCTGATTTTGGTGCCGGTCGTACAATCGATTTAGATGTGTATGCCGTAAATGTTTATGCACAGCAAACATTTAAAGTTGCAAAGGCAACCACAATTGAAGTAAGTGGTTTTTATTCTTCTCCGTCCATTTGGCAGGGAACATTTAAAAGCGGTGCAATATGGAGCGTTGATTGCGGCGTGCAACAATCGTTTTTTAAAGGAAAAGCAACAGCAAAAGCAAGTGTTACGGATATATTTCAAACGTTGCGCTGGAGTGGTGTAAGCAATTTTGCCGGACAATATATGAAAGTAAATGGTGGTAATGAAAGCAGGCAATTCCGATTGAGCTTTATGTATCGTTTCGGCAGCTCACAAGTTAAGAGTGCAAGACAACGCAAAACCGGTGCTGAAGACGAAAGCCAGCGTGTAGGCTCGCAAGGCGGAGGATTGAATTAGTTTATTTTTGGTGATGAATAGTTAGACGGCCCCGCTTTCCAACGGGGCTTTTAATTTTTTTATTAATCTTTGTAACCAAGTTTATTATGTACAATCTCCCTCATTTTAAAGCGAATGATTCAAAAGAAATATTTGCTTTCATGCAGTCACATCCTTTTATTACTTTATGCGGATGTGATGCAGAGAATAAACCTGTTGCAACACACTTACCTGTTTTAGTTGAAGAGCATGACGGAAAAATATTTTTGCAGGCGCACATAATGCGAAGGCAAAAACATTCGATTGCCTTTCAGCAAAATTCAAATGTGCTTGCAATATTTTCGGGCATGAATAGTTATGTTAGCGCAAGCTGGTATTCAAATCCAAAAATTGGCAGCACATGGAACTACCAGGCTGTACATGCGCAAGGCATTTTGAAATTACAAGATGAAAATTTCCTGCGTAATCTTCTTACAAGGCTTACAGAAAAGTTTGAAAATAATCCTCATTCACCTTCGCTTGTACAAAAATTAGATGAAGATTATGTTACCAATATGATGAAAGCAATTGTGGGATTTGAAATAGAGATCACCGAAATAGAACATGTTTTTAAATTGAGTCAAAACAGGGATGAAAAAAGTTATGAAAACATAATTGAACATTTACAGCAGGGAGATGTTGAAGCAAAATATATTGCATCAACAATGAAAGAAAGAAAAGATAAAGTATTTAAAACTGATGCTGAATGAATCGGAAAGAATTGATTCAACAAATAAAATTAAAACAGTCGTATTTATGCGTTGGCCTTGATACGGACATCAACAAAATTCCGGCGCATTTGCAAACAGAAGAAGATGCTGTTCTAAAATTCAACAAAGCAATTATTGATGCAACAAAGGAATATTGTATTGCATACAAGATCAATACTGCGTTTTATGAAACGCTTGGTGTGAAAGGTTGGGAAATTTTGGAGAAGACCTTGGCATATATCCCTTCTTCGCACTTTAAAATTGCTGACGCAAAGCGTGGAGATATCGGCAATACTTCAGCTCAATATGCAAAAACTTTTTTTGAGACTTTCGCTTTTGACGCGGTAACGGTTGCCCCGTATATGGGCGAAGACAGCATCCGGCCTTTTTTAGATTACACCAATAAGTTTACGATTGTGCTTGGTTTAACATCAAACAAAGGCGCTAACGATTTTGAATGTCTGAAGACAAGCGATGATAAATTTTTATATGAAAAAGTGATCGGGAAAATCGCTGGTTGGTCAACAGCAGAAAACCTGATGTTCGTTGTTGGCGCAACACAGGCAAACCAGTTGCAAAGTATCAGGAAAATCATTCCCGATAATTTTTTATTGATTCCGGGCATTGGTGCGCAAGGCGGAAGCCTGGAAGATGTAAGTGAATATGGTATGAATAAATATTGCGGCCTTATTGTAAATGTTGGCAGGGCTGTTATCTATGCATCAAGCGATGAAAATTTTGCAGCCGCAGCCGCGGTTGTTGCACAAAACTATCAAACGGAAATGCAGGTTTATTTAATGAATAATTTAAACAGCGTTATCAATTTTTAGTGTTGTTGTTCTTCTTTAAAATACATTGTTAGGTACTTAATTTTTCTCTGATGAATTTACGTGAACGCGACAGCAAGTTTGTGTGGCATCCTTTCACACAGCAAAAAAATATGATTGAATCAATTGTAATCAGCAGTGCAAAAGGAAGTTATTTATATGATGAAAATGGTAACGCATACTTAGATGCTATAAGCAGTTGGTGGGTGAATATTCACGGCCATTCTCATCCATACATTGCGCAAAAAATTCATGAACAAGCTTCACAATTAGAGCACATTATTTTTGCCGGATTTACGCACGAGCCTGCCGTTACATTAGCTGAAAGATTGGTCAATATTCTACCCGGAAATTTTTCTAAAACCTTTTATAGTGATGACGGATCAACATCAACTGAAGTAGCTATAAAAATGGCGATCCAATATTGGTGGAATGTTCAGTCAACGGTCGGTGGTCAACAGTCAACCGGAAGAAAAAGATTATTGGCATTTAAGAATTCATATCACGGCGATACATTTGGTTCAATGAGTGTAAGCGACCGCAGTGTTTTTACATTAGCTTTCCATGAACTATTATTAGATGTAATTTTTATTGATACACCAAACGAAAGCAATTTTGAATCAATAAAAAGGGAAATATCAAAACATGGAAATGAAATTGCGGCATTTATTTACGAGCCTTTGATACAAGGTGCCGGTGGAATGAAAATGTATGATCCTGTTTTGATGGATGAATTATTGCTGTTCATCAAACAAAAAAATATTGTTTGCATTGCCGATGAAGTAATGACGGGTTTTGGAAGAACAGGAAAGCTGTTTGCCAGCGAATATTTACAGACGAAGCCGGATATTATTTGTTTAAGTAAGGGATTGACCGGTGGCACAATGGCTTTAGGCGTTACGGCATGCACTGAAAATATTTACAATGCTTTTGTGAATGATGATGGAAAAAAAACTTTTTTTCATGGGCATTCTTTTACAGCAAACCCAATTGCATGCTCAGCAGCCAATGCAAATCTTGATCTTTTTGAACAAAATAATGTGATGCAAAATGTGCAATTTATTTCCGACCGTAATATCGCATTTGCACAACAACTCAGGCAATTAAACGGAATAAAAAATGTTCGTTGCCTGGGAAGTATTCTTGCTTTTGAAATTGAGCAGGGTGAAGATGTTTATTTAAATTCTGTTAGTGCTGTTTTAACCAAAAAGGGATTAGATAAAGGTGTTTATATAAGACCGCTTGGCAATACAGTTTATATCATGCCGCCTTATTGTATTACCAATGAAGAGCTCGATATAATTTATAGCGTGTTGCTTGACTTGATATGATCACTTCCCGCAAACTTTTTTGAGTTTATTTAAACTTGCTTCCATTGAAGGCCCATACACTTTATCATACAGCATGGCGCCTAATCTTTCCCATGGATACCAGTTTAAATGTTGCTGAAACGCCCAGTTTACAATTGTTGAATCTATTGTTGAATTATATGAAAGATCAAGTTTGTTGATCTGTTCTTTAGTGCTTTGCCCTTGCCACAATGTGAAAATTGTATCAGCATCGTTTTCCAAAACTGTTACAGTATAAGTACCTAAAATAATTTTAGAACCTTTTTGTGTCGTTGATGAAGTAAGCCGTTTGTAGTACGATGTATCAGCGCCGTTGATCCAGTAGCGCCAATTTGCAGGATCATTTGTGTAAAAGCGGACTGAATCAATTGGTGCTTTAATTTCTACGGAACGCCCAACCATAACAAATGATGGCATCAACAAACCAATCACAGTTAATAAAACAAATAAGCTGACAATACTGATTATAAAAAACTTTACATAACGCATACATATATTGCTATAAAAGCTGCAAAGTATAAATGATAGATAACATCACGCAAAAAATAACCAGGCTTTAATTTATTTTAAAATTTTTTGAAAAAGCATTCCGAGTAAAACAACGGCGGCGGCGCCAATTACATTCAGCCAAAGAAAACCCAGCCCGATAATATTGTTATTGTCAAGTATAAATAATATCACAACGAAAACTTCGCTGATAACTGCTGATATAAAAACAGCAGTTCCATTTATTTTTTTGAAATAAAACGCTGCTAAAAAAATACCAAGTATCACACCATAAAACAACGAGCCAAGTATGTTAACTGCTTCTATCAAACTGCCCATACGGTTAGCAAACTCAGCGATTATAATACAGAAAACACCCCATGCAAATGTGAACCATTTAGATACTTTATAATGATGTTCGTCAACATCCAGGTGAGTTTTGTGTTTTTTGAACCGTACATAAAAATCAACTACTGAGCAACCGGCTAAAGAATTTAAAGCGGCTGCAATAGAACCCCACGATGCGAGAAAAATCATCGCGATCAATAAACCAACTAATCCTTTAGGTAAATTATCAATAACAAATCTTAAGAAGATGTAATTAGTATCGTTTGTATCAACGGAAGGGTCAGCCTTCTTTAAAAGAGTTTTATATTGATCGCGCAGATGATTTGCCTGTGTATTTAATCGTTGTAATTGGGTTTTTATACCTGCTGACAAAGTGCTTCCACTTTTCAATGCAGTTACATAATCGGCTGCAAGCGCTTTTTGTTTAGTGTTTATGGTATTAAAAGCATCACTTATATTTTTTAATGAATCATTATAAGGAGCAGCATAAGTTTTCGTTTCAACAGCTTTATTAAAAAAAACAGGCGAGGATTGAAATTGATAAAACACAAACAATAAGGCGCCAAGCAACAATATCAAAAACTGCATTGGCACTTTTACAAGACCGTTCATTAACAAACTTAATTTGCTCTGTATATTATCTTTTGCGGTAAGATATCTTCCAACCTGGCTGTGATCTGTTCCAAAATAGCTCAGTGCCAAAAAAAATCCGCCAATAACTCCGCCGACGATGTTGTATTTATCTTTCCATACAAAACCATTTTTATCAAAACCAGTTGTTATAACATTTAGTTTACCTGAAGCGCCACTTACTTTTAATGCATCAGAAAAACCAATATTATCCGGCAATAAATGAACAACGTAATAACCTGCAATGCACATTGAAGTGATAATAATTATTAACTGCAGCTGTTGTGTGTAGGCAACAGCTTTTGCGCCTCCGCTTACAGTGTAGATAATAAGAATTCCACCCATTAAAATGTTGGTGTAAAAAATATTCCATCCAAACAATGATGAAATAATTATTGATGGCGCATATACGCTAATTCCTGTTGAAAAGCCCCTTGATAATAAAAATAATGCCGCGGTAAATGTTCTTGTTTTTACATCGAAGCGTTGCTCTAAAAATTCATAAGGTGTGAAAACTTTTAGTTTAGAAAATGCAGGCACAAATGTGATACATAATATCACCATTGCCAAAGGCAATCCAAAATAATATTGAACAAAACGCATTCCGTCAGTAAATGCCTGGCCAGGTGCAGATAAAAAAGTAATGGCGCTTGCCTGTGTGCCCATAATGCTTAATAATATAAGCCACCATGGCATCGTTCTGTTGCTGAGAAAATAACCTTCAAGATCGCGGCTGGTACGGCTTTTATATAAGCCATAAACAACAATAAGCAGTAAAGTGGCAATTAATACTATCCAGTCGGCAGCAGTCATGAAAATTTATGTGTGAACCATGTAAAAAATATGATAAGCAAAACCAGCACTGCAATAACTAAAATATACCACGAAGACCAATTCTTAAATAATGGTATTTTATATTTCGCTTGCACGCGGTTAAATTACAGGTAAATATAAATAGTGGCAATAAATTTTATGTAACCGGCATTTGCATGTTATGGCATCTCGGTTGTGTCACTCCCTTGTACAGCAGTTTTTTATAGCAGCGCTGGTTAAATTACATAAGCGCTTATATAATTTATTGCCGGTTTCTCTTCAAGGCTTCATTGGCAAATTGCATCAATGCATCAGCAGGCATATAACCCGCAGTTACTAAAACTGGTTTACCCGTTGCATCGGCAACTACCAATGTTGGATAACCTTCAATTGAGTATTGCTGAGCCAGTTGCGGGCCAACACCTTTTTCGCCATCAACAGAAATGTTTACAAAATTTTTATTAAAAAAGCTGCCAACAACAGAATCTGTAAAGGTGTATTGTTTTAGCATTTTGCAAGGGCCGCACCATGTTGCATAAATATCAAGAAATACCAGTTTGTTTTGCTCTTTTGCGGTTTTAAGCGCCTGGTTCCAATCAGCTTCAATAAAATGAATTCCCGGTATTTTAGGTAATTCTTCTTTTACAATGGGTTTCGCTTCTTCATCTTTTAAAACAGTTGTTCCTTTTGATGTAGATGAAACGTGGCATGATGTAAGAATTATAGATGCGGCAATTATAAACAGTTTGAAATGTTTCATTAATTAGGAATATTCACGAAATAAAACTTAATTTTTAAAACAAAAAGCTAATTAAGTGCTGCAACAATTTCTTGCTGTTTGGCAAGGTTAGGTATCGTAATCCTGAAAATAGTTCCGATGCCGTAGCTTGAAGACACGGAAATATCGCCGCCAATTCTTGAAAGCGCTTCTTTAACAATGTACAGGCCAATACCAAGACCGTTCACATGGGTTGTACTGCGAAAAAACATTTTAAATATATTGTTCAGGTGCTCTTCAACAATGCCGATACCATTGTCTTCTATTTCTATTTGAGCCCTGTCTTCATCAGTTTTAACAGAAACATTTACCTGTGGTTTGTCAGTTGTTGCCTTCTGGTATTTTACTGCATTTGAAATAAGATTATCAACGATAATAGATATACGGAATGAATCATTCACAAATTTTACGGGCTGCTCAACTGTGAGATTAAATTCAACTGAAGGTTTTTGCATTCTGCATATATCAATACTTTCTTTAAGCATTTCCTGGAAATCGATTTCGGCTTTCTCTTCATCAACCCGTATGCTTTTATAATATTCAATAATTTTTTGTATGAAGACATCCATTTTATTCATGCAGGTTTCAATCATTCCCAAATAATTATTCGGGTCTTCAACCGAATTTTCCATGCGTGCCAAATTAAGAATGCCCATTACTGATGCAAGCGGCGAACGAAGATCATGCGATGTGCTGTATACAAAACGATTAAGCTCATCATTCGTTCTTTCAAGTTCGGCCACTTTTCTTTTTAATTGCAATCTTGTAGAGAATAATTCATAAGCATTTTGAACAGCGTTTTGTAATTCAAATTCATCCCAGGGTTTTTTTACATAGCGGAAAATTTCTCCTTTATTAATCGCATCAATAATTGCTTCCGCGTCAGTATAACCTGTAAGCAAAATGCGAACAGGTTGCGGATGCGATTTGCGCACCACCTGAAAAAATTCTACGCCGGTTGAATGCGGCATTCGCTGATCGCAAATTATTACCTGTATATCTTTTTCATCATTGAGGATATTTAAACCTTCTGCAGCTGATGATGCTATAAAAATTTTGTATTTGCGCCTGAAAGCGGCCTGGAATGATAAAAGATTGTTGATCTCATCATCAATATAAAGAACCCTTATTTTTTTATCTTCGGATAACATAATACTTTTTCAGATTAGCCCGGAATTTAGTCTAAACCCTGGTACTGGTGAGGTAAAGTTATTATAAATTCGGCTCCTTCATTCGGCGCCGTAATAATATTTATTTTGCCTGCGTGTTTTTGAATTATTTTAAATACGATCGCCATACCCAAGCCGGTTCCCTCGCCCACATCTTTTGTTGTAAAGAAGGGTTCAAAAATGCGATGCTTTACTTCTTCCGTCATTCCCGGTCCTGTATCTTTTATAGAAATTTCAATTTGGCCGTCAACATCCTTCGTGCTTATAGTAATGCTTTCTTCATCGGCTTTTACAGGCTTGGCTTTAATAGCCTGGGTAGCGTTGGTTAAAATGTTCATGAACACCTGGTTCAGTTTTCCCGGGAAACATTCAACTTCGCCTTCTGCATTAAATTCTTTTATCACTTTTATGTAATGCGGAATATTATTTTTTAACAAAACAAGAGTTGATAAAATGCCATCATGCACATTAACGGTTTTTAAAGCTGCTTCGTCAATTCTGCTAAAGGTGCGCAGTCCCCGTACAATTTCTGCTGTTCTTTCAGCACCTTCTTCAATTCCTATAATTAAACTGTCAATTTCTTTGCGAACGAAGGAAATGTCCATATCTTCTTTTAACTCCTGAATTTCTGCAAGCTTCTGTTTATAGGCGTTAGTATCGTTTACGCTGTGCAATTCATCATAAGCATTTAATACCTCTACAAGGTCTTTAACATCAAGCCGCAACGGATTAATGTTCGATTTTACAAAGTTTATCGGATTATTAATCTCATGTGCAATACCGGCAGTAAGTTGACCAAGTGAAGCCATTTTTTCTGCTTCCACTAATTGCGTTTGCGCATCTTTTAAGTTGGTCAGCGCATCGTTTAATTGAGTATTGGATTGCTTTAATTCGGATGTTCGGTTTGCTACTTCTTTTTCGAGAACGATATTTTGTTCTTTTACAAGTTTTTCATTTTCCAGCGAAATCTTCAGCGCCCTTTCCTGTGATAAAGCTGTTTCTTTTTTATAAATATTTATTCTGTCTGCAAGTGCTATCGACAAAAGTATTGTTTGAATAGCGGAACCAACATATAACAGGTAGGAAGGTACTTTGTTATAAGGTATTATTTCAAAATTTCGCAACACGTATAAAATGAGCGCCAATAATAATACTACCCAGGAAATGAAAAAGAATAATGCTGCACGGTTGCCCCGGCGCAAGGCAATCACTGAAATAGAAATTGCATAAATTGAAAGAAACAAAACGTTGGTATCTATAACCCTGTATGCATAAAAATACTGGTTAGTGAAAACCAATGTAATAGCGATAATATAAATTATAATAAAAGCATTAAAAATTTTATTGGCAACAGGGAAATCGGTTTTCAGGTTCATGAAAATTTTGGCGAACTGGATATTTGATATTCCTGCTATGGAAGGAAATAAAATAATCAGATAGTAATTTAAGGTAGTGCCTGTGCCTAAAAAACGCCAGGCATATCCCCAAATAGTTATTTGGGTAAGCGCCATGAACAAAGTATAAATTATATAGTATATATAGCTTTTGTCTTTTACAAAAAAGTATATAAATGCATTGTAAAAAAACAATGCCAGCATAATACCTAAATATAAACCGGTTAAATTATCGCGCCTTTCAAATCTTTTTGTAAACTTTTCCAAAGGCCCTATTTCAAGCGGAATAAATATGGGCGCTTTTGTTTCAATTTTTAAATAGTAATCTTTTCCCTCACCGGGTTTAATGTTCAGATTAAAAAATGGTGTTTGAGAACTGTTTTTAACATTAAAGCCTTGCGTTAAAGAATCTATTTTATTACCGGAGCTGTCAATTTCATACATTACGAGTTTATCAATTAAGCTGTAATTTATGTTCAGGTAAAGAGATGGATTAGCTGTAATATTTTTTAGAGAAAAATGAACCCAGAAAAGTTTATGCGCGGTATTATAAAAATTCAAAATCTCTTTTGATGACGCGATAAATGGCTTTGTTTTTATTTCTTCAACCGTAAAATTTTTCCCGGAATCTATGTAATAGCTAATTCCTTTATTTATCAATTGAATGTCACCGTTATTATAATCGTGGGCAAAAGAATGTGATGTGAAAAATAAAAAAACTGCAAATAACTTTAAGTGTAAATTTCTCATACTTACATAAAGAATTTTTTATTTATTAAAAATAAATACATCCTTTAAATTCAGTCTTGGTGCCTTTGGTTCTCCATCATCCGGAGTGAATATTCTTATTAACGCTATTTCGCCTCTTAAATTATCTCCGGGAAAAATTTCAAGGAATTGTTTTCTTAACAGCTTTAATTCGGTTATCATTTGTTCATCCAATCCCTCACCATTTCCGAAAATTATTTTTGGAAAAAAATATAAAGGTGCCACCATGGGATGATAAGCAATTTTTAACTCCGTAGCTTTTAACCATTGTCTTTCCATTGCTCTGCCACCCGCAACAAATGATGCTGGTGAATAATCAGGTGCCGTAATCAAACACATTGCAGATGCGGAAGTAGTGTTCATCACAGATACATTTCTCAAAGCGTTTGCGCCATTAATATCATTTAAGACCTTTGCCACATTAGGATCAGATAAGAATTTCAAAGCAATTAAAGATTCGTTTGGAATAGCTAAATCATCAATGCCCATTCCTGTTTTTTTTGCGAGAAGCGCTTCATTATTCCATCGTATTTCGCGGTTAAAAAAATCATAATGGCCGTGCTGGTGTAATAACCGCATTCTGTCGCAGGCGGATATTATTTTACCTATATCAGTAAGTTTACTTAAATCAGTAATCCAGTCTGCATGAATATTACTTACACTTTCTGCTTCTTTTGTAAGCTTATTTAATATTTCTTCCGAAACAGTTTCTCTTGGTAAAATCTTCCTGTTAGTATGCCTTTTTACAATTTGTTGATATAGATTTTCGCCTGTATTTACATCATCTTTTTCAAAAGGAAATAAACTGATTTTTGCAACTAACCTTTCATCTGAGCTGTCAGGAAATAACGTAATGATCGTTTTGTATGAATAATGTTGTGCGCTAAGATCAAAATTTTCTATTGCACTGCCCAGCGAAATATACGAAGCCCGGTTATTAAAATCTCCAAATGAATAAGAGCGGTTAATGTTGTGAAATAAAAAGAAATTATCATTTCTATACAACCAGGCCCATGGCTGATCATTTCCGGAAGATGGCGCATGCACAGCACTAAAGATAATTTCGCTGGCAACATCTTCACTAATTACGGTACCTGTTTTTTTGCCTGAATTTTTATCAGCAAGCGCCTGCATTTCATTTTCAGAAATTGGCGCAGGAATATTCGGGCTAAATAAGACTTTATTATTGTTTGAATCTTTAATTATATTATCAATGTCTACATAAAATCTTCCTGACGCATTTAATTGACCAAGTAAAATTCTGCGCACTGTATCTGCACAAATAGCGCCGCCTAAATAAACAGAAGAAGCCAGTTGCGGAAAATTTAAAATAGTTTGCCCAAGTTCTAAAAAAGAAGCTCTTGAGCGAACCGAAGTATTCAGCGCTCCGACAATTTTTAAAATGTAGCCAACTTTTTCCTGGCTACTAATTTGTTTTAACTGTTGATAAGTTGTGTTACCCATCATACCATGAAAAGGCAGGTAATTTTTATCAAGATCATA
>JAFBAF010000174.1 GCA_019247895.1 Parafilimonas sp.
TATATCCACGCTTAAAAAATTTTTTCTCATTTAATGGTAATGGAATCATAGCGTCAACTTGATCAAACCGTTGGCTGTTTATTAATTCATAACCGAGCAATTTACCCAAAAAATTTCCTGCTAATTGATTAGACCTGTACTTAAGCTGAACAACCAAGTTCTGAATAACAGATTCTTTGTTAAAATAAAATGCGCTGCCAGCGTGTTGCACGTTCATTCTTCCGTAGAAAATTTTTTCTACCGGATTTGCCCTTGCTGCAATAAAACCCGTCTGTGGCAAATGATGCATACATTCTGCGCACAAAAGAGATTCATCTTCCAACACATCGCTTTCGCACCCGATGCAAACATGCGGAAAGAAAAGATGAAGAAAATCGCCGATATAGTTTTTGATTGCAGCCATACAATTATTAAAATAACAGACGATACAATTCATCCACCTTCCCAACATCAATAACTTCAATATTATATTTTGTCTTATTCAAAGCCTTTTTATTAAAAGGTGCGATGAATATTTTCTCGAAACCTAATTTTTCGGCTTCTGCAATTCTTTGTTCAACACGATTAACTGCTCTGATTTCTCCATTCAATCCAACTTCACCGGCAAAACAAATGTTTGGCGAAAGTGGTGAATCATCATATGAAGAAAGCAATGCACAAATTATTGCAAGATCGGTTGAGGGATCATCAATGCGTAAACCACCCGCAATATTTACAAACACATCTTTTACTCCAAAATGAAAGCCACCTCTTTTTTCTAAAACAGCCAGCAATAATTGCAATCGTCTTGTATCTAATCCGCTCGTTGTTCGTTGCGGCGTTCCATAAACACTTTGTGTAACCAAAGCCTGGGTTTCAATCAGCAAAGGCCGCAAACCTTCCATGCCTGCAGCTATTGCACTTCCGCTGAGCACTTCTTCTTTTTGATGAATTAAAATTTCAGATGGATTGTTTACCATTCGCATTCCATCACTCGTCATTTCATAAATACCTAATTCTGATGTGCTGCCAAAACGATTTTTTAAAGTCCGTAAAATACGATACGAATAATGCTGGTCACCTTCAAATTGCAAAACCGTATCAACCATATGCTCTAAAATTTTAGGACCAGCAATATTTCCATCCTTTGTAATGTGGCCAATAATAAAAACCGGCGTGTAAGTTTCTTTTGCAAAACGCTGTAACGATGCTGCACATTCACGAACCTGCGGAACACTTCCGGGCGTTGCATCAATATTCTCTGATTGTAATGTTTGAATAGAATCAACTATAACTAAGGAAGGTTGCAGTTTTTTTATTTCGGTAAAAATTACAGAAAGTGATGTTTCCGTTAAGATGTAAAAATTTTCGTTGCGAATGTTCAAACGGTTTGCACGCATCTTAATCTGCTGTTCACTTTCTTCACCGCTTATATATAATATGGTATCATTAAGCTGCAAAGCATCTTGTAACAACAAAGTGCTTTTTCCAATCCCTGGCTCACCTGCAAGTAATATGATACTGCCTGAAACTATTCCACCACCTAAAGTTCTGTTTAATTCGGCATCGATTGTTACAATTCTTTCTTCTTTTACATTTTCAATTGCATCAAGCAATTTTGCTTTTGATGTTTGTCGTTCACCGGAAATATCTTTCCAAAGATTTTTTTCTTTTGAATTTCTTTCTACAACTTCTTCAATAAAAGTATTCCATACATTACACGAAGGACATTTACCCAACCACTTAGCACTTTCATATCCACAGTTAGAGCAAAAGAATGCTGTTTTAACTTTACTCATTCTATAAAGATAATTTCATGTGCTGTTAAAACACGATGATGATAAAATAATTCAAACAAAAAAGGCCGGTGTAATCACCGACCTTTTTTTACTTACTAACCCATTAAATTCAGCCACTAAATTACAATAATGGGCTACATAACAAAATAAATTTTTGTTCTTGTTGAAAACTTTTAAACCTCATTTGCGTTTTAAAACTGACGATTTGTCTTTAATTCGCATAATCTCACTTGGGAAACCTGTCAAAATGCAGCAAAGTGATTCCTGGAGTTAAAGTTTGCATTTGGTACTGAACTGATTATAAATTTGATTTTTCTGATAGAAACAGGTTAATTCCATTCGTACAACTTAGCAGCAGTATTAAATGTGATTACAATTTTCTTTGTTTACTTTACCTGTTGCATTTGACGCAAACATCGTGCTTTAGCATGGCAAAAAAGTAATGTGCTGTTATCTCAAAAAAATGATAAAGCAAAAAGATGCGTTTACATTGGCAACGCTTACTATGTGTCGCAACACTAGTTCCCGTTGCAACATTGCTTAATAGAATTGTGATTTATTCAAACAGGAAAAACAAGCGCTAAAGATCTTCGTCTCTTTCTAACATTAATATAGCGCTTTG
>JAFBAF010000178.1 GCA_019247895.1 Parafilimonas sp.
CAACTACGATTCGTTCACATATAATCTTGTTCATTTGGTGGAGAAGATAACGCATGAAAAAGTTGATGTGTATCGCAATGATAAAATTCCTTTAGAAGATGTGAAGCGTTATGATAAAATTATTTTATCGCCCGGCCCGGGACTTCCTTCTGAAGCAGGTTTATTATTGCCATTGATAAAAGAATATGCAGCAACAAAATCAATACTGGGTGTTTGCTTAGGTCACCAGGCAATTGGCCAGGCATTTGGAGGGAAGCTGACAAATTTATCAAGCGTGTTTCATGGAGTAGCAACACCAGTAAGAACGGTTAACGGTCAACGGTCAACAGTCAACAGTCCTTTGTTTAAAGATCTGCCAGAAACATTCGAAGTTGGCCGCTATCATTCATGGGTTATTAATAAAGAAAATTTTCCTGCTGAATTAGAAATAACAGCGGAAGATGAAAATGGCTTTATAATGGCTTTACAACATAAAACGTTTGATGTGCAAGGTGTGCAATTTCATCCTGAAAGTGTGTTAACGCCAATGGGTGAAAAGATCATGAGAAACTGGTTAAACTTTAATGAATGACTTTAGATATAAAAGCAAATATTTAATCATTAATAAATTCTCCTTTAAGGGATAGGGCATGAAAAAAATACTCCAATACCTTTTCGAACACAAAACTCTTTCTTACGAGCAGGCTAAAGAACTATTGATCAATATTTCAAAAGGCATGTATAACGATACAGAAGTTACAGCTTTTGTTACAGTGTTTTTAATGCGCAGCATTACTATTGAAGAATTGCAGGGCTTTCGCGACGCATTGCTTGAACTTTGCGTAAAAGTTGATTTGAATGGCCATAAAACAATGGACATTGTTGGTACCGGTGGCGATGGAAAAAATACATTCAATATTTCGACACTTGCTTGTTTCATCGTTGCAGGTACAGGGCAAAAAGTTGCGAAACATGGTAATTATGGCGCTTCATCTATCAGCGGCGCTTCGAATGTTATGGAGCAGATGGGCTATAAGTTTAAATCAGATAGTTCAAAACTAAAAGTTGAAATAGAGGAAGCGAATATTTGTTTTATGCATGCGCCATTGTTTCATCCGGCGTTAAAAACAGTTGCGCCTATTCGCAAGAATCTTGGTTTAAGAACTTTTTTTAACATGCTTGGGCCAATGGTGAATCCGGCATCTCCGGCATTTCAGTTGGTTGGTGTTTATAGTTTGGAAATGGCAAGAATTTATAATTATCTTTTACAGCAAACAGAAAGATCATTCACCATTATTCACGGGCTTGACGGTTATGATGAAATATCATTAACTAACGATACAAAAGTGATAACCAATGAAGGTGAGAAAATAAAAACACCCGTTGAATTAGGAAAGCGTTTTGTTGATCCTGAAAGTATTTACGGAGGCAACAGCGCGGAAGAAGCAGCAAAAATTTTTACAAAGATCATACAAGGCGAAGGAAGTTGGGCGCAGAATGCGGTAGTATTGGCAAATGCGGCAATGGCGTTACAATGTACCGGCAATTACAAAACTTATAATGATGCGTTCAATGCTGCAGTAGAAAGTTTGGAAAGCGGTAAAGCATATCAATCATTAAAAAAATTAATCAGCTTGCAGTAATGAATATTCTTGATAAAATAATAGCTGACAAAAAAAGAGAAGTTGCATTAAAGAAGAAAGCAATTGCTGTTGAAGCATGGACAACGTTACCGCATTATAACGTAGAAAGCAGATCACTGAAAGCTTCATTGCTGAAAGAAAATTCAACAGGCATCATTGCAGAATTTAAAAGAAAATCGCCGTCAAAAGGAATAATAAATGATAAAGCAGATTTGCTTGATGTTGTGCCAGGCTATGATGAATTTGCTGCAGGTATTTCTGTGCTCACCGATGAGAAATATTTTGGCGGCAGTAATAATGATTTGATTGAAGCAAGAAAGATTACTTCTGTTCCGATGCTGCGAAAAGATTTTATAATTGATGAATACCAGTTGTATGAAGCAAGAGGCATTGGCGCAGATGTAATTTTATTGATTGCCGCAAATCTTACAAAACAAAACGTAAAAAAGCTTGCTGCTAAGGCAAAAGATTTGAATCTTGAAGTGTTACTTGAAATTCATAATGAAAAAGAACTTGAACATATTTGCGATGAAGTGGATATGGTTGGCGTGAACAACAGGAATTTGAAAACGTTTGAAGTTGATATCAATACATCACTACAATTGTTTCCGCTTATCCCTAAAAATAAAATTGCTATTGCCGAAAGTGGAATAAGCAATGTTGAAACGATACTCAAATTAAAACAAGCAGGGTTCAAAGGGTTTTTAATTGGCGAAACATTTATGAAAGAAAGAGAACCTGCGATTGCTTTTGCTGATTTTATAAAACAGCTTAAAGCAAAATAACATGAGAATTAAAGTGTGTGGATTAACAAACGCAAACCAGGTTCGCCAGTTTAATGAACTCGGAATTGAATTTGCGGGCTTTAATTTTTATAAACGTTCGCCGCGTTACGTGCATAAAACAATGCCTTCAACTGCTATTAAAAAAATCCGTGGTAAAATAAACAAGGTCGGTGTTTTTGTTGATGAAGATGCAGATGAATTATTAAAAACAGTTGACGATTGCGGGTTGTACCTGGTGCAGCTGCATGGCAATGAATCTCCGCGTTATTGCGAACGCATTTCAAATTATATTTCGGTTATTAAAGTGTTTCGTTTAAGTGATGATGATAATGTAGAATGGAAGATCAAAGATTATTATGATGTTGCTGACATGTTTATGTTTGATACGGAAACAACAACTTTTGGCGGAAGTGGAAAAAAGTTCAACTGGCAAGTTCTAAAAGATATAAAGATCAATAAACCATTTTTTTTAGCTGGCGGAATTTCTGTTAATGATGCCGATGAATTGAAAAAATTTTCACAACAATCCGTTGCAAAAGATCTTTTTGCAGTTGATATAAACAGCAGGTTTGAAGTTATGCCTGGAATAAAAGATGCTGAACTGGTAAAAGGTTTTAAGAAAAGATTGAATGAACCGCTACTTCCAAATCTTTTTGACTTAAATGATAGTGAATTATGATAACTATACGCAATGCAACGGAAAACGATCTGCAACAGGTACTTGAAATTTATAATGACGCAATTATAAATACAACATCGGTATTTCAATATGACCCGCATACAATTGAGATGCGTAAAGATTGGTTTGCGCAAAAACAAAAAGACAGCTTTCCTGTATTTGTTGCAGAAGAAAACAATATGATTGTTGGTTTTAGCACATTTGGTCCGTTTAGAAATTGGCAGGGTTATAAATATTCAGTTGAACATTCTATTTATGTAAAAGACGGCCAACGTAATAAAGGCATAGGTAAATTATTAATGCAACCTTTAATTGATGCTGCCAGGCAAATGGGTTTGCACACAATTATTGCAGGTATTGATGCAGACAATAAAATAAGTATCCAGTTTCATAAACAATTTGGATTTGAAAAAGTTGGTTATATAAAACAAGCAGGCTGGAAGTTTGAACGCTGGCTGGATTTGGTTTTTATGCAGTTGATGCTTTAACTGTATTATTTATTATAGGGTGTTTCACTTATCCAGTGAAACTTTCTTTTAATTAAGGGAAACTGGTTTATGTCTTGTTTTTTTAGCGATATATAAACAGAATCATTAGATAGTATGCCTATTAAGTTAAGCGCTGCTGAATTTTGCGAATAAGATAATAAAGATTTATTTGTTGAGTCAGCATCACTATATAATGTAATTGTTTTTGTTATTGTATCCGTGTAAAAATGATATATTTTCATTTTGCCATCAATCGTTTTTATTAAAGCCTGCCTGGGAAAAATCAGGCTTACTGTATTCCATTGCATTGCGTTGTTTAAAAAAACTTTTGAAGTATCATTTTTATTTAAAAATTTTTCAACACTATAAATACCGAACAATGGAGTTTTATTAAATGCTCCATCGCCTGAAGTATTGTACTTGTGCCATATCTGCATTACTGTCACATAAATCGCTGTAACCATTACAACAAACTTTATAATATTAAAAGTTGGCTTTATCCATCGCTTGGTGACGTTTGGCTGCATATGCACTGCGCTAACAGCCTTATTACGGAAAAAGAAATTACTGACACGTTTTGCATCAGGCAGGAATATAAAAAATGCCATCACCAATAAATTAACGGCAAACAACTTTACAGGTACATCATAAGAGAAATTTATAACTACAATATTTGTTAATGCGGCTATTGACAATAACGAGCCAAATGTTTTTGTTTTTTTAAACAGCAGAAAAAATCCCGCAGCAGATTCTATTACTCCTGTAAATAAATTGAAGGCTTTAGAATAGCCCATAAAAGTCCATAATAATCGCATGGGTGAAGAATCTTTATATGTTTCATTAAGGGAATAATATGGGAAAGGGAATTGTACCTTAATTATTTTTTCGAGACCATATCTGATCATCATTAAAGCGAGATAAGAACACACGTAAAAATTTATATAATATAAAATTGTGTTATAGTTATTACGCTTGTTGCTTGTAATGCTCCAGGCAATTGTTATTATAAAGGCAACTACAACAAATAAAAAAAAACCTGTATAATTATACAGCGTATCGCCGCTGCCATTATTTGTGGCAACCAAAGGAAAACTAATTTTGAAGATATGTTCGCCGGCGAACGAAATTATATAACCAAGCAGCTTGTAATATCCATCGCTTAAAAAGTGTGTGAATTGAAAATATTCAAATGGGAAAGGGAAAATATATACAGTTAAATAAACGGCTAAAAACTGTACTACAAATTTCTTGGTATTGGTCAATGTATTTCCCGCAGTTGATTCAATTTGCATATTACATAAACTTAAAAGGTTTAGTTTATTTATAAAAATATTTGAACAGGTTTAATGTAAGACAAGATTGTTACAGAACTTTGAAGTAAACTTGCTGAGTAACGTTTCCACCGCGGCAGGTGTGTGGCGTAACCGTGATCAATTAAAGTGCCCATTTCAGCAAGGATTTGAAAAAATGTAGTGAGCGGGATAATACAAAAGATGGTATCAATAAAATAGTTCTTACAATAATTAATAAGTGATGATAAACATAACAACTTCTAACAATAAAGGCACTTATAAATCGCCAAACATTTTTGGTTATTACGGAAATTATGGCGGCGCTTATATTCCTGAAATGCTGCACCGCAATGTAGAAGAGTTGCGCAATAAATATTTGCAGATCATGTATGAAGAAAGTTTTCAGAAAGAGTTTCAATATTTATTGCATGATTATGCGGGCAGGCCAACGCCTTTGTTTTTTGCGGAGCGTTTAAGCAAACAATTCAGTTCAACCATTTATTTAAAGCGTGAAGATTTAAATCACACAGGTGCGCATAAGATAAATAATGCAATCGGGCAGGTATTGCTTGCGATACGTTTAGGTAAGAAAAGAATTATTGCAGAAACAGGTGCCGGCCAACATGGTGTTGCAACGGCAACAGTGTGCGCTTTAAAAGGCCTTGAATGCATCGTGTACATGGGTGAAGTAGATATGGAACGGCAGCAACCAAATGTTGCACGCATGCAAATGTTGGGTGCAACGGTTGTGCCCGCAACAAGCGGAAGCAAGACTTTAAAAGATGCAACAAATGAAGCGATAAGAGACTGGATCAATAATCCAACCGATACGCATTATGTTATCGGTTCTGTTGTTGGGCCGCATCCTTATCCTGATATGGTGGCACGCTTTCAAAGTGTGATAAGTGAAGAGATACGCAAACAATTGTTGGAAAAAACCGGCAATGAGTTACCAAATAATGTGGTGGCTTGCGTTGGTGGTGGTAGCAATGCGGCTGGTGCCTTTTATAATTTTTTAGATGATCTTTCCGTGCAGTTATATGCTGTTGAAGCAGCAGGTTGTGGTATTAATAGTGGCATGAGTGCTGCAACAACACAGCTTGGGAAACCCGGTGTGTTGCATGGCAGTAAAAGTTTGGTAATGCAAACTGCAGATGGCCAGATTGTAGAGCCACACAGCATTTCAGCGGGATTGGATTATCCGGGCATCGGGCCTCTGCATGCGCATTTATATGAAAGCGGTCGTGCAAAATTTTTAAGTGCAACGGATGAAGAAGCGCTGGAAGCAGCATTTAATCTTACAAAGTTAGAAGGCATTATTCCTGCGTTGGAAAGTGCACATGCTTTATCAGCATTAAAGCAAATGAATTTAAAACCAAATAATGTTACAATTGTTTGTTTAAGCGGAAGAGGCGATAAAGATTTAGCTGCATATATGAAAGCAATGCAACACTCTTCTTCCTAAAAAGTTATTTTTAAAACTAAAAATATCAAACATGGAAACCTCAACTAACATTGCTGCGGGTGAAATTATTATTAAGGACAATACCGGCAACCCGGCACCGCTTGGCTTGCTTGGTTTCGGCCTGACAACTATTTTACTCAATCTTCACAACGCAGGAATTTTTGAATTAAATTCCATGATTTTGGGCATGGGAATTTTTATGGGTGGTCTTGCACAAATCATTGCGGGCATACAGGAATGGAAAAAGAATAACACATTCGGAGCAACAGCTTTTACTGCTTACGGCTCGTTTTGGTTATCGTTCGTTGCGCTGGTGCTTATTCCAAATACATCCTTCGGGGCAGCATTAAAATCAAGTGAAACTGCTGTTGCGTGGTATTTATTAATGTGGGGAATTTTTACATTTTGCATGCTCATAGCCGCACTAAAATTGAACAGATTAACACAAGCAATATTTCTTACGCTAACTATACTTTTCCTTTTATTAGCTACGGCTGATTTTACCGGTAATAAATCCATACATACAGTTGCAGGTTATGAAGGCATCTTATGTGGCGCTCTTGCATTTTACGGCAGTGTAGCGCAAGTAATTAATGAAGTGCATGGAAAAAAGACTTTTCCAGTTTAAGATTTTTGCTTCCATAAAACATACCGCACAAGTATTGCGATTCAAACCGTGTTAAATAGAAATCACAACTGCTGGTAAACACAAAAAATTCTTCCGTAACATTGCAGCATGCTTCAAAAAACATATAGTATATATTCGGATGATTTGAACAATGTGCAGCTGTTTGTAGAAGCGGGTAAAAATCATATTGCCTGTTGGTGCAAAAAAGAAAATGATGGCAAGATAAGGGCGTTTGAATTTTTTTTATGCGATGCATATAATGCTGAAAATTTAGAGCAGTTGTTTGATAATACAAGATTATATTCACGATTGCTAACCATGCCCGTAACCGACACACATTTTTTTTGGAACAATCCCGAAGTACTTTGCTTACCGAAACAAAAAAGTGACGAAAGCTTTTTGGAAGCAAATTTTGATTTGATGTTTGGGCATGCACCAGATTCAAAAATATTTTCTTCAGCTACTGAAGAGTGTATGGTTGTATGGCGGCTTAATAATAAGTTGCAGCATATTGCGCAACAGTGTTTCCGGGGCGCTGTTTTCAATCATCAATATTCACCTTTGTTGTCTTCATTACAATCAAAAGAGAATGTTTTCTACCTGTTCTTTTACCCGCATTATTTTACAATTACTGCTTTAAAGGCAAACAGGTTACAGTTTATGCAAACGGTGAATTACAATACACCCGAAGATGTTTTGTATTTTGTTATGAATGTGTGCAAACAATACGACTTTGAAAAAACTGTAAATATTTTTTGCGGTGGTTACATTGATGAACGTTCAAAATTGTATGACGCGTTATATCAATATCTTGAAGGTTTGCAATTAATAAAACCTGATTCTTCTATGTTTACTTCTGATGAGTTTAAAGAATATTCAGGGCACTATTTCTTGCCTTATATAAATTACGTTGTATGAGGATCATTTCCGGCGCCCTTGGCGGAAGGAAAATTTATCCCCCGTCTAAAATGCCCCACACAAGGCCAACTACAGATATTGCAAAAGAAGGTCTGTTTAATATTCTGCAAACAAGAATTGATTTTGAGAATGCAAAAACTTTGGATCTTTTTGGCGGCACGGGAAGTATAAGTTATGAGCTTGCATCAAGAGGCGCTGCGCAATTGACTATTGTTGAAAAAGATGCAGCAATGTTTGCTTTCATAAAAAAAAATATTGCTGATTTGAAAATTGAAAATGCAAATGTGATAAGGATGGATGTTTTTAGTTTTCTTGCATCATGCAACGAACAGTATGATTTTATTTTTGCAGGACCGCCTTATGCATTGAATACAATTGATGAATTACCAAAAATTATTGTTGAAAAAAATTTGATTGCAGACGAAGGTTATTTTGTTTTGGAACACACGCCGCGAAATGATTACAAAAATTATAAAGGTTTCAACTTTCAGAGAAATTATGGAACGACAGTGTTCTCATTTTTCACCGATGTTACTTAGATAAATGTCGTATTGTGAATACAATTTTCATCACAGGAATCGGGACTGATGTAGGCAAAACAGTTGCTTCGGCAATTGCAGCAGAAGCGTTGCAAGCCGATTATTGGAAACCGGTTCAGGCAGGTTTTGATAACGGAACAGATGCAGAATTTGTACGTTCAGTTATCAGCAATACAAATACAGTTATTCATCCCGAAACTTATAAATTAAAACTTGCAGCATCACCGCATATTGCTGCGAGAGAAGAAAATATAGAAATAAATCTTGATAAAATATTTAACGATCACCAATCAATAATCAATAATCAAATCTCTTCTGTCAACCGTCAATTGTTATCTGACAACTTAATTATTGAAGGTGCCGGCGGTTTATTGGTTCCTTTAAATGAAAATGAATTTGTAATTGATCTTATTAAAAAATTAAATGCCAAAGTTATTCTGGTTAGCAGAAATTATTTGGGAAGTATCAATCATTCTTTATTAACTGCGCAAGTTTGTAAACAAAACAATATTGATGTGTTGGGATGGATTTTCAATGATCATTACATGAACTATGAAAATGAAATTGCTGAATGGACAGCTTACCCAAAAATTGCTTCTGTACCTTTTTCAACTAAAGTTGATAAAGCATTTGTAAGTGAACAGGCAACTTCAATGAAACCTAAACTTAACGCTTTGATGAACATCAATAATTAACTGCCAATTTCGTTTACTGTATCTTTGAATCATTGCATCATCTATGCAAACAATATGAATTTTAATTCTTTCTTTCTTCGCTCATTTCGTGTTTTATTATTGCCGTTTTCTTTGCTGTATGGATTGATCATCATTATTCGTAACTTTCTATACGACAAAAAAATTTTTCATTCAGCATCATTTAATCTTCCAGTAATTTGTGTTGGAAATTTAGTATTGGGCGGAACAGGCAAATCGCCAATGGTTGAATATTTAATTGAATTGCTGCATGCGAAATTTAAGATAGCAACATTAAGCCGTGGTTACAAGCGAAAAACAAAAGGTTACGCTTTAGCTGATGAAAATACAACTGCGTTAGAAATTGGTGATGAACCGATGCAATTTCACACAAAGTTTCCCGATGTTCCGGTTGCCGTTGGCGAAGAACGGCTGGTTGCTGTTCCGCAATTATTACATGACAGGTCAAATACACAAGCAATTGTTTTAGATGATGCATTTCAACATCGTGCAATACAGGCAGGATTAAATATTATACTTACTGTGTACAATGATCTGTTTGTTGATGATTTCTTTTTTCCAACAGGCGATCTGCGGGATCAAAAAACATCAGCAAAGCGGGCTCATATAATTGTTGTTACAAAATGCCCGGCAACCCTTTCAGAAAATGAAAAGAAAAAAATTAAAAAGCGATTGGATGGCTATAAATCAAAAATCTTTTTTACTACAATCGACTATCAAACACCATATCACATCATTACAAAAAACAAAAGGCCTCTTTTAATAACTGATGAAATTTTATTAGTGTATGGTGTTGCTAATCCGCAAACGCTAAAAGAATATATTTATGAAAATACGGCCTTTTATGAAGAGATAAGCTACAATGATCATCATATTTTTTCGATTGATGATCTAAAAGACATACATAAGAAATTCGAAAAAACGACATCGGCAAACAAACTAATTCTTACAACCGAAAAAGATGCAGTGCGTTTTCTTAAATTCAAACAGGAATTATTAAACTTGCCTTTATATGTTTTGCCTGTAAAACCTGCTTTTTTATTTAACGAAGCCGGTTTGTTCAATCAAATTATAATTGACTTTATTGAAGGGTTTAAAAAAGAAACTATTGATTAAATGAGCAGAAAAAAATCCAAACATGAATCTTCGCAATCTTATTCACTAAAAGGTGAGCTTGATATTGCACGCAATGGAATGGGATATGTTGTAATTCCAGATGGAAGTGGCGACATATTGGTTCGCCCGGGTAATTTCAATACTGCATTACATGGTGATATTGTGCGTGTAAAAGTGTTTAAGGAAAACATCGGCACAGGAAAAAAAGAAGGCAAAATAACAGAAGTGGTTTCAAGGCAGCGCACAGAATTCATCGGCACACTGCAGCTTTCCACCAACTATGCATTTTTCATTCCTGATACAGATAAACCAATGCCTGATATTTTTATTCCACTTGAAAAAATTAATGGCGCTAAAAATAAAGAACGCGTAGCAGTACGTTTGTTGCGGTGGGATAAGGATGATAAAAAACCAATTGGTGAAGTTATCAGTGTTTTGAATGAAGAGAACATGAATGACATTGCAATGCAGGAAATTCTTTCAGAAAGCGGTTTCCCTTTATCGTTTCCCGATGAAGTGATCAAAGAAAGTGAAAAACTTTCTGCTGAAATAACGGAAAAAGAAATCATGAAACGTAAAAACTTCAGAGACGTACTCACATTTACAATTGATCCTGTTGATGCAAAAGATTTTGATGATGCAATCTCCATTAAAAAAATCAGGAAAGATTTTTATGAAATTGGCGTTCATATTGCCGATGTAAGTCATTTTGTACATACTGAAACTGCATTGGATGATGAAGCATATAAACGTGCAACATCAGTATACCTGCCTGACCGTGTAAACCCAATGTTGCCTGAAGCTATTTCAAATGTTTTATGTTCATTAAGACCAAAAGAAGATAAATACACTTTTTCCGCAGTGTTTGAAATGAACACCAAAGGCGAAGTGAAAAAATCATGGATTGGTAAAACGCTAATTCATTCAGATCATCGTTTTACATATGAAGATGTGCAGCAAATCATAGAAAGTAAAGAAGGAATTTATGCTGAAGAAATTTTATTGCTTAACAGCATCGCACAAAAAATGCGTAAAGACAGGTTTAAAAATGGTGCTATAAATTTTTCATCACAGGAAGTAAGATTTAAGTTGGATGAAAATGGCAAACCAATCGGAATTGTAATAAAAGAAAGTAAAGAAGCACATCAACTAATTGAAGAATTGATGTTGCTTGCAAATAGAACCGTTGCTGAATATGTAAACAAAATAGAAGTAAATAAAAAACATGTTCCTTTTCCATATCGTACACATGACGAACCTGATAAAGACAAATTAATTCCGTTTGTTGAGTTCTCCAGGAAATTCGGGCACAGATTTGATATGAGTTCGCCTGAAAAAATCGCAAAAAGTTTTAATCACTTATTAAAAGATGTTGAAGGCAAACCTGAACAACATGTATTGGAACAGTTAGGAATTCGCACCATGGCAAAGGCCGCTTATACAACAGAAAACATCGGTCATTATGGTTTAGGTTTTGAAGATTATTGTCACTTCACTTCGCCCATTCGCCGTTATCCTGATGTGTTGGTGCATCGCGTAATTGAAAGCTGTTTGAAAAATAAACCAATCATCGATAAAAAAATGGACGAGAAATGCAGCCATTGCAGTGAACGTGAACGTGCGGCAATGGAAGCAGAGCGTGCGGCCAATAAATACAAGCAGGTTGAATTCATGAAAGAATTTTTAGGAGAAGAATTTGATGCGGTTATAAGTGGTGTAGCGCGTTTTGGTTTTTGGGCAGAAACAGTTGAACATAAATGCGAAGGCTTGATAAGCATAAATGACTTGAATAATTATGATGAATTCAGGCATATAGAAGGTGATTACAGCTTAGTTGGCAGAAGAAGCGGTAGAAAATTTAGAATGGGTGATAATGTAAGAATAAAAGTTGTGGCTGCTAACCTTACTAAACGGCAGTTAGACTATGAATGGGTAATGGAAGGAAGTGCAAAGGATGAAAGCAGCAGCAAACCTTATAAAAATAAAACTAACCGAAAAAACAAAAAAGAAAAACAGTAATACACTTAATTTTTCATTTTAAATTTTAAATTCTTAATTCGCTTCATGCACTCATTCAAAGAACTATCATCAACCTTCGCAACACATTTCAATACTTCGCATTTCCCAAAAGAGCCGCAAACTTTATATGCGGCTAATGATTACTTTCTTGGCCTTGGCGGTAAACGCATCCGCCCTGTAATGTGTTTAATGGGCAATGAATTGTTTGATGAGATACATGCAGATGCATGGCATGTGGCAACAGCCATTGAACTATTTCACAACTTTACATTGATACATGATGACATAATGGATGCTGCACCTTTACGCCGCGGATTGGAAACAGTGCATTATAAATATGGTTCTAACACTGCTTTACTTGCCGGTGATGTAATGCTCGTTGTTGCTTATGAATATTTGAATAAAATTAATAGCAGTTATTTAAAACACATCATCAACATCTTTAGTAAAACAGCAAAAGAAGTTTGCGAAGGTCAGCAATTGGATATGGACTTCGAAAAGCTGCCAGCAGTTTCTTTAAGTGATTATTTAAAAATGATCGAATTAAAAACGTCTGTGTTGTTAGCAGCAAGTTTAAAAATGGGTGCAATTATCGGCGGCGCCGGAGAAGGCAATCAGGATCACTTATATGAGTTTGGAAAAAACCTCGGCATCGCATTTCAAATACAGGATGATTATTTAGATGCATTCGGCGATCCGGAAAAAGTTGGCAAAACTGCCGGCGGCGATATTAAACAAAATAAAAAAACTTTCCTGCTTATTCATGCTTTGGAAACCGCAAGCACAGATCAGCAAAAAGAATTAAATGAATTATTACACACCAATGCAGAAGATAAAGTGCAGCGTGTTTTAAAAATATTCCGTGACTGCAACGCAGATGATTGGGCAAAAAAATTAAAGCAGGAATATTTCACTAAAGCCTTACATCATCTTGATGAAATCGCTGTGCTTTCGGCAAGAAAAAAACCATTAACGGAGATCGCAGATTTTTTAATTCAGCGCGATTATTAATTCAGTTCAAATGTTCATGTGTTTAAGTGTTCACAAGTTCAATCAACTCGTGAACCTGTGAACTTGTAAACACATACACATTAATCCGCATTTTCTTCCGCTTCATCAGCGTGCTTGGTTATATCGCCATCCTTAAATAAAATGCCCTGCAATATTTCACGCCATACAGGTTTTTGGCGCAACAAAAATTCAAGGTCCATTCCAAAATGTTTAAATTCTTCTTTCTGCGCATCTTTCATAATTGCTTTCGCCGTTTTATCTTTTTCAACACTCATGCGCTGCTCGTACCAATTTATTGCTTCAGCTTCTTCACCCAAAGCCGCAATCATTCTTGCAAAAGTTCTTGTTTCCTGCGGCAATTCATTTGCCGGTTCATGATACTGATCAAATCCCATAATTGTTTTTTTCAAATGTAATATCTAAAAATTTTTATCAGAAGAATTTTTATGAAGCCAGCAATTGTATTTCAATTGAGCACGGTTGTGTCACTCCCTTGTACTGATGTTTTTTATGGCAGCAATTAATGCTCAAACAATTCACTTGTGTTTACTTCAATTAAGCAGTCATTTGCAAGTTCAAACAAATTCAAATCTTTAATTTGTTTGTAGCGATTATCAATTAACTGGTAAAACTCAATTTCTTTTTTATCAATATTTGCAATCAAATAATATTTCACTCCATACGATTGATACAAATTGAATTTTGTATTCCTGTCTTTTAATAAACTTTGCGGTG
>JAFBAF010000024.1 GCA_019247895.1 Parafilimonas sp.
CCGCGAAAAATTCCGTTTATGAGAAAGAGCATCATAATTACAATACTTCCACCAATATCAATTCTTGTGTAAGTACTGCCTATTGCAATTGTATTTGCATCAGCACCCATTGCATGTAAAATATTTGGTGCCAGTATAATTCCGATAGCACTTATTACAATTGTTATAGCTAATGAGAGCCATATTGCCTGCACTGCTGAATGTGCTGCTTCATCTTTATTTTTTTCACCAATGCGTCTTGCAACTACTGCTGTTGCAGACATGCTTACACCAAATGCGATTGAATAAATAATTGAAAGCACAGACTCAGTTAAGCCCACTGTTTGCACCGTATGTTCTGCGTTTGGAAGATGACCTACAAAGAACAGGTCCACCAATGCAAACACGCTTTCCATGCACATTTCTAAGATCATTGGCACTGCTAATAAAACAATTGCTTTACGCAAACTGCCTTTTGTATAATCCATGTCAATGCCTTTAATGGATTGCACAATGAGTGAAAAAATATCTTTTCGTTTATATGTTGATTGTTTGGTTGTCATTTCCTTTCTTTTTAAAATTATTTGTTATTTTGAACCGGGGACAACAAAAAAGCCCCGCTAAAGCGAGGCTATATTTTCAGTTAGTAACAGTTGTAGTTAGTTAACGGTATCACAGGCCCCGCAATACATCATTTTAACAGCAAATGGTAAGTTGCTGCCAGCGATGATTGTATATATACGTTGACCTTTCACTGATAATAATTTTAGTGGTGCAAATCTGTACTTATTTTTTAATGTATCAAAATTTTTTTAAGAATTTTTTTTAAAATTTTTTCGTTGTGTTTCCCTATTATTATTGTTTTTGCTTTAAGTACAGGAGGAAATTTTAAAAGTAATGCAGCCAAAAGGCAAACTGCTCACATAAAATAAAGAGCTATTTAAAAGAGCAAAAACCGCTTGATTTATTTGCGTATTTCCATCTGAAGCGTTACAGGTGTTTTTATTGTATTACTTAAAATATGAACTATATAAATGCCATTAGAAAACGAAGTATTTAGTTGTAACGGATAATTTGTATTCTTTCCATTATGTTGTATAACAAAGTTTATTAGCCGGCGCCCTCCTAAATTATATACAGATATAGTGTACATGTCTTTTGGCATATTACTAAAACTCAACCAGGCATTACCATTAGTAACAGGATTAGGATAAATGCTTGCACCTTTTTTTGTTGTAACAGCATTCGCAGCTATACTTGTAGTGCCCGGACCATTTTGACTGATGTTCTTTGTAACGATAGTTGAAGTTGCTTCTATTTGCCTGTTTAACACCACCATGAATCGGTTACGATAACTATTGGTATCGCTGTTTGGGGTGAAATCATATAAGGTTGTTTCATAAAGATTTATTTGAAGCCTTGTGTTTAAATATTTGTCTATCAGCCATGCCTGCGCAGGCAGCATGTTTTTAAAATTCTGGGTAAATAATTTTAATGTATATGGTTGCTGACGCAGGTATAATCGATAGAAAATTGTATCTCCGGCTGCAGGTACAGGCCTGAACTCTATAGCGAGGGCTGTATCGTTTCTTATCTCGGCAATATTTTCTCCGAAATTCCACAATTTCGATGCATCATTTACATCAACAGCTGCTGAAAAATCGTTATCAAACGCCGTAGCCACTCCATCCATTAAAGCCAAATTGTTACCCTCAGGTGACATAAGATTGGTATAAAGAACAGGGTAAGCGCCCGTAACACCGGTATCGTTTAAAATTAGCTTCTGTTCATTCACTCCGGAAAATATGTTCCGGTTCTTTGCAGTTGCATTTGTTATCATGCATACTATTGCGAATACAATAGAAATCAGCTTTACGCCTACATTTTGCGTTATATTTAAACTTGTTTTCATAGCAGTAGTTTTTGATTCGCAATGCCGGTAATGATTACCGGCACTGCATGAACGTAAGGTACAGACTTAAATCTGTCTATTTGTTTATAACCAGTTTCAAATTTGTTTCATTTTTTGAATCCTGGTTTATTATAGTTACGGTATACATACCATTTGCCCACGAAGCATTTAATGGTAATGGATAAGCTGCAGATCCGCCATCATGCTGCATTATTCTCGTGGATAACTTTTGACCCTTGATACTATATATTGTTATCGCATAGCTTCCTTTCATCATGTTTTTAAATTGCAGCATAACCCTGTTTTTGCTTACGGGATTCGGATACAGGCTCAAATCACCATCTGTTACAGCAAGACTGTTCGCTTCTCCAGTTACATTTGGATTGTTTTGGTCAATCGCTTTTGTAACGGGCACAGGATTACCCTGCATCTGGCGATTAAATACAAGCATAAAACGATTACGGTAACTGTTGGTATCAGGATTAGGTGAGAAGTTATAGAGCGTGGTATCGTATAAATTTATCTCTGTTTGAGTATTTAAATATTTATCAACTATCCATGCCCTTGCAGGCAAGTTGCCGGGCAGGTTTTGTGAAAATACCTGTAAGGTGTACGGCTGTTGCCTTAAATACATTCTTAAAAACAATGTATCTGTTAATATTGGTTTTGGCCTGAACTCAATTGCAAGTGTTCTGGTGTTTCGTACTAAAGTAATATTCTCATCAAAGTTCCAAAGTTTCACCGCATCATATTCGTCTACTTCAGCAGAATATTTACTGTCAAAGCCGGCACCCACACCATCGGTCAATGAAAACGAGCCATCGGCCTGTGGTACCATAAGGTTTATATATATTGAGGGAACCTGTTTATTTGCTTTTTTACCAAACACATTTGTTTCACTAACCACTTTATCATCTTCCTGGAAACCGATTGTTGCCCCGGTGCTGCCTTTACTTAACTGTACCATAAAAGCTTGTCCGTTTTGAATGATGGTACCAGCGGCATATGTTGCATTTGTATTGCCTTTAAACGGAACCTGGACACCATTACTGAAACTTACATAACCACCAACACCATACAATCCTGAATCTCTTGGATCCCATACCCAAAATTTACCTTTATCAATTCCGGATACCCGCCCTGAAGATAAAAGTCCAGAGCCACCGTTATACAAATCAATAGATGATGCATACGGATTACCAACGAAAATGATAGCACTATCCCTTCCCGCGTACGTTTTTGAAGCGGTAAAGCCTGTTTGATTCAGAACGCCTCTTGCACGAAGCACTGTTGAGTCTGCTGTTGCGTATGATCCCATACTTAGATCCACTGCCCTGCTTCCTCTTACAAATAAACAGTAGGCTTTGTAATCAGTTATTTTGGTTGAAATAGTTGCAGGCTCACTAATGTTCCATGCACTTGTACTTGAATCCCAAACTTTCATGGATGGATTGGTGGTAACATTGTAATCGAAACCAAGATTGCTGTAATTATTACCGGTGATGTGTGTGCCGTAGCCTGGATGTGGATTTTGATTATAAGCAGCACCCAGCCCATAATTATTTACACCTTCCTGCCATGCATCACGAATGGATTGACTGCTGCTGCTGAATGGCACACTCAAAAAACGCCATGCTCTTCTTGCAGGAATGAATCTTTCTACTGTAACATCTCCCGTTATTTTCCCGGTGGATATAGTCACCCTTGCGGTACCCTGCGAATTTGATTTAAGCACTAATTTACCTGCAGATGCGATCGTGCCTGCGGTTGCAGTTACCGTACCATAACCATCTGTTGAATTGCCCGGCGTAATATTTAACGTGTCGCCAATAATTAATGTAGTTGCAGAAGACCCGCCTGTAGACAGAGTTTTTAGAGTATTGCGTTTATTAGTGGTATCGAAATAAGCAGTACCACCGCCATTTACTGTTAAACCCGAAGTAGTGCTGCCCTGGAATTTACCGGTGGTGCCGGTACTATTTAAAGCGCCGTTTACAGTAATTGCATGACCGTTCAGATTCAACCATGCATTTGTTGCTATATCAAGATTGTGCACCGTCACATCAAAGGGTAAAACCGGCTCGTTTGGCACACTTGCTATGGTAACATCAACTGATGAATAAGGAACGGTATCATTACACCAGTTGGCAGAGGTATTCCAGTTTGTGTTGCTATACCCTGTCCATGAATAGGCGGCGGAAAGACTCACAGTTCCTGTGCCGGTGCTTGCACAACCAATATCGTTGGTTGCTGACGCCGTATAAGTATGCGTTGTTGTTACATTGGCATAAACCGAATTAGCTGTACCACCGGTATAAGGAATGGTTGCAGCAGCATTTGTATATAAACCAGTTGAAGGAGACCAGGCAATAGTAGCTCCGTGAACTCCGGAGATACTTACATTATCGACTGCCCACCAGTTACCGTAAACAGCTTCATATTTAAACCGGATATATAACGTCGGCTTATTTATATAGCTGTTCAGGCTGATTGATGTTGATGCAAATGTTTGATTGTAAATATCATGCTCATAAAAGTTCCCGTCATAATAATAAGATACATAATTGCTGCTTCCCTGCTCGCTGATATATTTAGCTACATTCACAAAATTTACACCATCCGTTGAAACTTGTACCATTGCACTATCTGCCGTAGTATATGGTTCAAAATTTTGATTAAACTGCAGTGTTAGGGATTGGTAACCGGTTGTATTTATTGCCGGAGAAGTTATAGTAGTATGAGATGTGCCTGCAGAACCCTGCGCATCGCCGTTGGTAAGATAAAACTGTGAACTGTCGGCATTTTTAAACTTATAATCGTAATAATAATAGTCATCAAGAAAAGCGTCGTAATAGAAAACTGAATAAGAATAGTTATTAGGTCTTAATGTCCAGTCGGCATTAGAAGGCACACCACCGGTAGATGTATTTGTTTTTGTCCATGAGTTTGTGGCGGCATTAAAGTTTTCAGAAAATTCAGTTGCGTTATAAGTACCGCCGCTTGCAGTTAATTGCTGCACTGTTCCATAGCAATTTGCTGACGAAGATGGTGTAACGGAAACCGCTGCCGGCACAGGATCAGTAGTAACTATTGCAGTAGCAGTGGTGGTGCATCCTGCATACGTGCCTGACGTATTATCTAAAGCTGTGACAGTATAAGTAATGGTACTTGAAGGATTGAATGTTTGGGAAGCGCCTGTTACATTCCCGGGGGTCCACGTATATGTATAAGACGGGTTAGTAACGCTGCTGGCTGTCAACGTTACATTGCTGCCCGAACAAATTTCTGCCGAAGATGGGCTAATGCTAACAGCAGGCGCTGGCGTTACTGTGGCAGTAACCGGCGTACGTGCACTTTCACAGCCCGTGGAGATCGTCCAGTTATAAAAATGATAGTAATATCCTGATCCCAAAGATGAACTGGTTATAGAGGCAACGCCGGTAACGGTGTAAGGGTATGGATATGTTGCCGAAAGGTCCCGGTATAAACCTGTGACACTACCGGATACTGCTGTTAATGTTAGCCTGTAATTGGTACCGGCAGGAACCGCAAAACCAAGATTAGCTATAACTGGTACAGGGTTCGAAGCTGTACTAGTACTGCTTATTGAAATTACAGAAGATTGAACCGTTGTACCCGAAGAATTTTGCAGTGCTATGGTTGCAGTGCCTGCACCACCCGAGCCATACGGATAAATTACTACTGAATTCAGCGTGAACGGTGTATAAGCATCAAAAATTAAATAAGCACCGGTAGCGGTATTCGAACCGTCAGACCCGGTAGTATTTGCCTTTCCTAAATTATAAGTACTTCCCCCGGAATTTGCCGCAGCATAATAAGTAGTGGTTGTGCTTATCACTGGAGTAGTATAGCTGTTTCCTGTAGCTACCGGCACCCCTCCCGTACTTGATGTGTACCAGTTAATATCAGCACCTCCGGAACCGGTTGCCTGCAACGTGACAGTACCCACGCCGCAGCGTGCAGCGGGTGTTGTTCCTGATATTGAAGGAGAAGTTACTGTAATTGTGATAACGTTAGAATACCATATTGTACTCGTAACTGTGCAGGTTGTTCTGAGCCTGTAATACGTGGTGCTTGTAATAGTACCTGTGCTGGCAGTTGCAGGATTTTGCTGCCCGCTCAAATCATGAATATCACTTCCGAAATTATCTGCTGAATATTCCCACTGGTAAGTAACACTTGACCCTGTTGGATACCCGGATGCAGTAATGGTTGCACTGCCGCTTGTACAAATTACACTTCCGGAATACACGGCGGTTCCACCACTTGTTCCATTACATGCAGTTGCAGTAAACTCATCCGCACCAATATCAGGTGTTGTTGTGCTTCTCGTATCCGCATCAATATCTATGGTGATACCGGTTATCGGCGTACCAAGATTATCAAGGACACCATTGCCTGTATTAATATGCAGATCTGTTGAAGAAATAAACATTGGATCAAGGCTTTTGGAATTCGCATCCTTGCCTGTCGCAGTTTGCCAGTCAGTTAGTGCTAATCTGTCTGATGTTAAAAAACCCACAATAGCCGAACTTGCATTAAATGAATTTAAAACATAATAATCGTTATAGTTTATCTGGGTAAATGCACTGCCTCCCGTTGCTGAGTAAATAGCATAATTCTTTTGTGTTGTACTCGTAGCTGTTTGGGTATTAGAGAAAATATTATTCCTTATATCCAGGCCACTTGCACCGGAACCAATGTAAATGGCAGCCGTTGTAGCACTTGTTGAACCTGAACCCATACTACCCGTCATGCTTACGCTGTTGTAATAAAGATTAATACCACCGGCTGCTGTTGTTAAGGTAGAACTGTTGCCAATAGCTCCTATCACAATTCCCATTGAAGAAGAACTACCAAAGCTCGACCAGTTAGAGCCGTTCACTCCTGCAATAAAGTTGTTGGAGATTGTAAG
>JAFBAF010000106.1 GCA_019247895.1 Parafilimonas sp.
AGCTCTTGAGCGAACCGAAGTATTCAGCGCTCCGACAATTTTTAAAATGTAGCCAACTTTTTCCTGGCTACTAATTTGTTTTAACTGTTGATAAGTTGTGTTACCCATCATACCATGAAAAGGCAGGTAATTTTTATCAAGATCATAACGCTCAATATCAATCATGCCCCGGTCATTTGTTTCCATCACAACTGGTACCTGATATTTCTTTGCAGTTTCACGCGCTAACAATTTTATATCAATACTATCACATTCTTCTAACAATAAATCCAGCTTTCCGCCTTCGCAAAAAAATGCATCAATATTTTCTTCGGTAACACCTTTATCAAAGCAAACCACGTTAATAAACGGGTCAATCTCACTTATTTCTCTTGCTGCAATAACCGTTTTTGGCAAGCCTAAATTTTTCAAACTTGTCTTTAAGCGATTGCAATTTGTTAATTCAAGTATGTCAAAATCTGCAATTCTTATCTCGGAACACAAACTTTCAATTGCTAATACAGAAGCAATAGTTTGCCCGACAGACATGCCAATAACACCGATTTTTTTTGTTTTTAAAACGCGCTGCTCCTGATCTGTAATTTTATACTTGTTGCGGTTCGTTCTAACTTCAATAAATTCTTCTTTGTTTAATAAATGCACAACGCATTTGTTCCACGGATAATATACCCAAACACCATATTCGTTTATTGATGTGTTATTAAGATGAAGATCGATTCTGTTTTTAATTTCTTCAGCTGATAATTTTACTGCAGGGTTTTGTATGGCCATTAATTCATCAAGCTGGCTATAAATTGTATCAGTTATATTAATAGATGAATCTTCTAAAAGGTGTTTTAATGCTTCTTTATCTTGCTGTAATTGCAGGTTGAAGATTGTAGGTTTAGAAGTATTGAAGTTTGATCTTTCTAAAGATAATTTGATTTTTCTTTCGAGGTTTTCACTCATCACTTAATCTTTTTTCTTTTTTAGCTGAACCTAATACCGGGCAATTTGCTATTTTAAATTCCCGCTCTTTGAGGCCTGCAATATCAATTTCATAATGCACAGTTACAGAAATATTCTTGAATGGCGATTTTTCCTGCAGAACGCATACAGGATTTTTACGCAAATAAAACATTTTGTCTCTTTCCCTGGGCGGTGATAAACTCAACTCATGTGCATCTGCTAAAAAAACCGCAGTTGCAATCATATCTATTTTCGGATAGTAAAAAGTTCCGTTCATACCAATTTTTGTAAATGGCCTGCAGCCAATCCATTCATTAAATCTTAATGTAAGTGGCGAGCATAATCCAAACAAAGTATCAAATCCAAGCAGTTCAGTAATTATAATTCCAACTCTTGCCGGGAAATAACTTCCTATTCCCAAACCTGCAACTTCTATTGAGTTCCATAAACCGCAAAGTTCACCTGTGCCGTTTTGTGCATACATAGCAACATATTCGTGTACTCTTGCATCCATACTGCCGGTAGCAATTTCAATGGGCAACATATTTTTTCCATCTGCCGCATGCACTCTTGCACCGCCGTACAATTTTGTTCCATCAAGCGATTCTACAACTATAACGAATACTGACGGATTATACATCCAGTCTACTACAGCAGAGGTTACGTTATGCACACCATGATTTTCAAGAACCTTTTGATGCCCTAAAATAAATCTTAAACAACTCTCACTATCATCTGTTGCCCTAAAAGCCCTTATTCTTACTTCTGTTTCCATTCAATAGAATTGGTTTCAATGCTTTTAAATTAAATCTAAATAATTCTTGTCAAAACAAGTAATCAAGTAATAAAATGAAGAATTAGTTTTAAGTACAGTATAAGTGGGGAAATTAAAACTTTTTTAATATTACAAAAAATTTCACCTTTACCCAATTGTGAGTAACTTTATCTTTAATTAAATATTTAAATGTCATTTTTGTTTAAATCCGATATCAATGCCGCAAAACGCAATTAATGTTTTATATATTGATGACGAACCACATAATCTAACTGCTTTCAGAGCGTCTTTCCGCCGCGATTTTAATATTTTTACTGCTGAATCAGCTGTTGAAGCACGCAAAATAGTTGCTGAAAACGACATTCATATTATTTTAAGCGATCAAAGAATGCCTGTAACTACCGGCATCGAATTTTTTGAATCTATTATTGAAACGCATCCTGAACCGATACGAATTTTAATTACAGGTTATACCGATATAAATGCTGTAATTGATGCCATTAATCGCGGGCAAGTTTATAAATATCTTACCAAACCATGGAACGAAGATGATATACGCATATTTGTTCATACAGCGTTCGAAGTATTTAATTTGAGACGCAAAAATGCGGAGTTATCTAAAAAGCTTTTGGACGCAAATCGTAAGCTTGAATTTTTATTAAGGCAGAGCCTTCTTTCTTAGATACTGCCTTGCTGTCATGTTTCATTACATTTTATTTGTACACACAGCTTAATAAGTCATTAAGTTATTTATATATTGTTTGGACTTATTTTTGTTCTTCTTTATCTATTCAAAAAAATAAAAGAAATTATATGGCGCAAGAATTCACAGACACAAACTTTGAAACAAGTGTTTTAAAAAGCGATAAATTAACCGTTGTAGATTTCTGGGCAGAATGGTGTGGACCTTGTCGCGCAATAGGCCCGGTGATTGAAGAGCTATCAAAAGATTATGCAGGCAAAGTAAACATAGGAAAAGTGAATGTTGATTTAAACCCTTCAGTTAGCATGAACTATGGCATCACCTCCATTCCTGCAATACTTTTTATAAAAGGCGGAAAAGTTGTTGATAAACAAATCGGCGCAGTGCCAAAATCAATACTTGAGAAAAAGATCCAGGCAAACTTATAATAACAATATAAAACTGTAAAGGCTGCTTCTTAAAAGGCAGCCTTTTTTATTCAACATTATTGAAAACATTTCTCACGCTTAAATGTTATGTTTGAATAATGAAAAAGATTATTATCCTGTTTATTTTTTTTATTGGATGCACTGATCAAAAAACCAAAATTGCTGAACGTGAAAAGGAGATTTTAAAAGAAAAAAGTTTGATAGACCGAAAATTGGAAGCGACTAAAGACAGTGCATTGCCGACACCTGAACAACAACATGAATGGGATTCTTTATATACTGCAGAGGATAGATTGAACACAGAATATGATTCACTGCAAAAAGAGTTAAAGAAATATTAAGCTAATCAAAAAAAGCTTCGCGTAAGCGAAGCTCTAAATATGCATTAACACTTGCAAAAATTATTTGTTTAACTTTTTTTCAACCTTATTTCTTTGATTGCCTTCAGATTGAATAGCCTTTTTAACTTTTTTGGGTGAAGCGCCGGTTTTACGGCTTTCGTAATTTACTTCGTAATCCTGACCGCCAGCCACTTTCTGGCGATCCTGACTTCTGCCGCGAGTTGATGATTGTTTTGCCATAATGGGTATTTTTTATATATAACTAAAACAAAATCGTGCCAATAGTACCGGAATTTATTCCTGGATTCTCATCTTATTTTGGTACAATTCTGGAAATATAAAAAGTGATTAATTTAAACGCAGACAAAGTGAAGAAAGAAATGTAAAAAGAAGTTAGTTTGCCCCGTTTTAAAACAAAGCTTCGCCTTTTGCGGAGCTTTTTATTGCATTATTTTTTGAATAATTTTTATTTCGTCTGCCGCAATACTATCAATGATTTCAAATTCATCGGTTATGCTTTTTAATTCACGAAGCGTAATACGCGTGGTTGTTTGCATGTCGTTTATACCTGTTTCCAATTCGCGTTCACGTTGTTGTAATAACATTTGAACTTTATTGGTAATTGGCGCATTCCTGTTTGAAGCCGATTGTTTTACAGGTTGGTTTTTTATTGCACATTCTATACGCTTAAACTTATCATTTATATTATTGATAAGCGGATTAAAATCCTTATCGTTAAGATCACCTTCAAACCGTTGTAACAAAGTTGATAAAGCTGCTATATGAGCAGTAAACATATAGCTGCTTGAAACAAACTGGTGGTAAAAAGTGAGCGATTGTTTTTTTCTTTTTTCTGAAAGTATGCGTTGAAAATTATCGCTTAAGTTAGCAAGCGCCACAAATGCATCCTTGCGTGCAAGTTTGTAAAAAGATTCATTTTTATTGTTTGGTTTTATTAACAATGCGACAGCATTAAAATATTTTTTATTAGCCTTGATCAAAGCAGTGATCAGTTCCTTTGTTTGCTCATGCTCCCAAACCGGGAAGACGGTTAAAGAAATAAGGAAAGCAATTACACAACCAATTGCTGTATCTAACAACCTGTCTCTTACAATCACTTCAAAATTTGAATTATTTAAAAAATGAAAGCTTACCAAAACATAAATTGTAATACATACGCAGCTTATATAGTAATTCAATTTTAGCAAGCTATAAGCAACAACCATTGCACAGATCAGTAATAAAAAGGCAAGCGTATTATTTTTAATAAAGTATAGAAAAGTAAATGCGATTATCACACCCGTTACAGTGCCAAGCAAGCGTTGTTTATTTCTTCTGCGTGAAATACTATAAGCAGGTTTTAAAATAATTGCAATTGTCATTATTATCCAATATCCATGTCCAAGCGGAAAGAAAAGTGAAATACTGTATCCGATCACCATACCAATCGTAACCCTTAAAGCATGTTTAAACTGGCTTGATTGCAATGTGAAGTTTTCTAATAGTAAAGCAAGCGATAGCTCATTAGCTTGCGGCTTCAATTCTGCATGCGTAATTTGCTTATATTTTCTGCTTGACATTTTTTCATAGCTTGATAAATGATGTAACCTTTTAATTCTTTCGGCAATTTCCTGCAGTGCAAAAATTACCTGCCGCATTTTAATGAACAATGGCAAAGTGTGCTTGCTTAAATGCCTTTTTCTTTCAAGAAGAAAAATATCAAAAAGCGCTTTCATCATTTTATCAATATCAGTTTGCGATTGCGACTGCCGGGCAAACTGCATTGCATAACCTATCGCATTTAATTCCTGTTGCAAACTCAGCATTGTTTGTTCTATGGTGTTCAAAAGTGCTGTATCATCAAATGTTTTATGAATATCATTGTAATCCTGCTGCAGTGATATCAGTCGTTCAAACAAGTCAACGCTATCTAAAAACATCATCATAATAATTCTTCCTTTTGCTGTGGAATCAATTATCATTTCTCTGGTGCTTAAAAGCATTTCCCGTAAACTATCTTGTTCTTGCTGAATTGTAATTTGCGATTGTCTTAAACGATTTTGTAAATAATCTTCATCACGGCTTGTTTTAAATAAACCTGAAAGCCTTTCGATATATTCAGCAATTGAACGTAAGCTTTCGCCTAATTGCAATTGTATATAGCGATAAGGCCTTAATTGGTGCAGTACAAGGCTCGTTATAAAATAACAAGTGCCTCCGGCAGTAAATAGCAGGCCGTTATACCAGGCACTATTAAAGCTCGCTGTACTATCAATATTAAAAATGAAAACAAGTAAAGCTACCAGGCCAACAGAATTAGCGCGATTGCCATAAACACCTGCCAGCGAAAAAAATATTCCAAATACAATAATAAAAATGATGATAAGCACAGGGTTATGTTGTAATGAAATCGTAATTATGATCACCAAAAAATTTATGCAAATACTTGCTATAATTGTATTGCGTCTTAAATGAAACGGACCCGGGCTATCTGTTGAACCAACAATGAGCGCTCCCAACGGAATTGCCGTCATTGAAGCAAGTAAATTATAATGATATAAAATAACGGCTGGTATTATTGCAGCAGCAGTAATTCTTATCCCGGTAAACAGGTATTGGCTGAGAAAGATTTTCTTAAATGCCAGAGGGTAATTCATCGGTATGCAAACTTAACAAGAAGAAAGGGTGATGGGGAAGAGATAGTTAATGATTATGACAATAAAATTAAGTTTATTAATTTTGCGCCGCCATGGAAATAGAAATTTTAAAATCGAAGATTCACCGGGCTGTCATTACTGAAGCAAATCTTCAATATGTAGGCAGTTTAACGCTTGATGAAGATTTAATGGACGCTGCTAATATAATTGAGAACGAAAAAGTGCAGGTAGTAAATGTAAATAATGGATCAAGACTTGAAACTTATATTATAAAAGGAAAACGTGGTAGCGGTACTGTTTGTTTAAACGGTCCTGCTGCGAGACAAGGCGCTGTCGGAGATGTGGTGATAATTATTTCTTATGCAACGATGGATTTTGAAGCAGCCAAAACTTTTAAGCCCTGGCTTGTATTTCCTGCGGAAGGAAATAAATTATAAGATTTATACAGGCTTTACTTGTGCAATAACATGTATTAATTTTCTTTGCCTTTATGAAAGGCGCTCTGGTACGTTTGCATACAGCGGTTTTTGTTTGGGGTTTTACAGGAGTATTAGGCCGTGCTATTAGCTTGAATGAAGGCTGGCTGGTATGGTGGCGCATGTTTATTACTACAGTTAGTTTATGGATTTTGTTCTACTTTCTGAAATGCATTCGTAAGATCTCATTAAAAGATTTTTTTAAGATTGCCGCTATAGGCACCGTGCTTGCATTGCACTGGCTTACATTTTATGGAAGTATAAAATATGCAAATGTTTCTATTGCATTAACCTGTTTAAGTACAACAGGTTTGTTAAGCGCCATTATAGAACCTTTATTTTTTCGCCGCCATGTAAATATTTATGAACTTATTTTAGGCGTATTTGCTTTAGCGGGTATTGCATTGATCTATGCAACCAATCTTTCTTTTTCTGTTGGCATTTATGTTGGTTTGATATCAGCCGTTTTAACTGTACTTGTTTCTGTAATGAACAAAAAACTTATTTCAGGTTTTACTGCAGAAACCATTACATTATACCAATTAACAGGAGGTTTTTTAGGGTTAAGTGTGTTATTGCCCCTGTACAATTATTTATTTCCAACAACGCAAAAAATACCGCAACACTTTGATTGGTTATGGCTGGTAATTTTAGCCTGGTGCTGTACTATTCTTACATTTATTTTATATATCAACGCTTTGAAAAACGTAAGCGCTTTTACCGCAAATCTCACGCTTACTTTAGAACCTGTTTACGGTATCATACTCGCTTTTATTATTTATCATGAAAACAAAATATTAAGCAGCTATTTCTTTTTAGGCTTCGGGCTAATTTTAATTGCCGTATTTCTTCAAATGCTCAGATTGATAAAGGAACACCGAAAGTTACCTGTCAATCCGTTATAGTACTATGGCACTATAAACTCTGATTATAGTATTTAAACACTATATTTTTACATTATAGTGCTATAGTACTATAAATGCTGAATATAGTATTATAATACTATATTTGTAATAAAAGATTGACGTGGGTAAAATCGCAAATGCCGTTATAATTACTGGTGATATTATTGCTTCTTCCAAGCTTACGGCTATAAAAAGAAAGAAGCTTCAAAATAAAGTTGCCGTATTCATAAAGAAAATCACTACGAACTTGCCTGACTTTAAAGCCGAGCAATTTCGCGGCGACAGTCTTCAATGTGTGCTTACGAAAAATAAAACTGCCGGTTTGAGAACTGCTTTATCATTGTATTGTTTTTTGGCCGCCGATGATTTTAAAATAAGACAATCTGTAGGTTTTGGTGATATCAGCTTTAACGGAAACAATATTGTAACCTCAGATGGTACCGCATTTCGTGTGTCGGGCGAAAACATTGATGAGCTAAAAAAAAGAAATGAACTTATCAGCATAGCATTTGCTGACCTAACACTAAATGAAGAATGGAAGGTACATAGCGCTTCATTAAACTATTTGCTGGAGCGTTTAAGTAATGCGCAGGCTGAAGCTTTATATCTGCAGTTGCAGAATGCAAAACAAGAGGAGATTGCAAAAACGCTGCATATTTCGCAACCTTCAGTGCACCAGCGTTTACAGGCAGCAGGCTGGGTTGTTATAAACAGATTGATACAAAGATTTGAAAGCGTAACTGCAGTTTAATATATTTAACTATGCTAATGCTTTTTCAATGGATAACAGTGCATTTGTTTGCAGATTTTGTATTGCAATCAAAAAAAATGGTTCAACAAAAAAAAGAACGCAAAGCCGGTTCGTGGTTTTTGTATGTGCATTGTTTGCTGCATGCCGGATTGATATATTTAATCTTACCTGATAAATCTCTCTGGATTATTCCGGTAATAATTTTTATAACGCACTATTTTATCGACCTGTGGAAATTATATCAAAAAGAAAGTGCAATATCATTCATAGCCGATCAACTATTACACATAATTGTTTTAATTATTCTGTGGATGATATTTTATCAATCTACAGAATGGTTTTCTTTTAATTTATCGAACCTCTTAAATAACTATAGCTTTTGGCTGATAACAACCGCTTATCTTTTTACAATATTTCCATTAGCGTATATTCTTGGTTTTGCTACGCAACGCTGGCGAAAAGATATTCAATCAGATGTTGATCGCTCGGCAACAAGCTTAAGCGAGGCCGGAAAATGGATAGGAGTTTTTGAGCGTATTCTTGTGCTCACATTTGTTATCAATAATCATTTTGAAGGCATAGGCTTTTTAATAGCCGCAAAATCGGTTTTAAGATTTAATGATATTAAAGGTGATAACATGCGTAAAGAAGCAGAATATATTTTAATAGGAACTCTTATGAGTTTTGCTTCCTCCATAATTATTGGTATTTTAGTGAACCTTTTACTGAAATAATTACACCACGGTTACAACGTTGCAACTGCAACATCAATCATAAGAAAAATTAAAAAGAAAGCGATGAAAAAAATCTTACTTTTTAGCACTGTTATTTTTTTTGTTTTCGAAAATGTGCATTCACAATGCAATCTCTCGCCAACGATCGTTCCAAAAACGCTTATTTTTTGCCCAAATGCGACGGATACACTGGTTACAAAAGATGCTTATGATACTTACCAATGGTACAGAAACGGCATTCCTATCGCAGGCGCAACCAATAGGTATTTGATATTGCATCAACAACAAGATGAAGGTTATTTTTATAAGGTTGTAGTTACAAAAGGCAATTGCAGGGATACCTCGAAGCATATTCTTGCCGATGGTTATGCTTTTCTGCCTCCCGATTTAATAGAAACAGGTGATATTGGCGTTTATGATCCAAGATTGGATGCATTGGTTGAATGCCCCCGGGATACCTTAATACTTACTTTGAGCTCTCCCTATACTGAAAAAATTCAATGGTATAATAACTATAAACCAATACCCGGCGCTAATCAACAAAGTTATTATGTTACATCAACCGGAAGTTATACAGTCTGCGGCTCTCCTGAAGTTTGTCCAAACTATAAGGCTTGCGAAACTTTGCCGTTAAATGCCTCATTCGAAAACCCTGTGGCAACAATTACTGAAAGTGGTGATACGCTGTTTGCTTCTGCCGCAAAAAAATATCAGTGGTATTTGTATGGCAATAAAATTCCGGGAGCAACAATGTATTATTATGTTCCTAAAGTAAAAGGCAATTATACGGTTGTAACAACAGATAAATACAAGTGCGCAGCCACATCCGATCCATATAATTTCAGGCCTGATAATAAAACTAACTTTTCAATTTCTCCAAATCCTGTAAAGAATGTTTTGCATGTGCACATCGCAAGCAAATTGGCTAAGCAAATTGTTGTAGCTGATTTGTATGGTAATCAAAAATTGAAAGCTTTAATAACCGGGATTGATCAAACCATTACACTGCAAAATTTAAATGCGGGTACTTATGTTGTGCAAATTGTAAATGCTGCAGGGCTGCGCATCGCTTCTTCAATCGTTATAAAACAATAGTATATCTATCAGCCCGTAGTAAAGTAACGGGCTTTAATACCGATGAAAAAAATTGCTTTTATTGTTGTGTTGCTGCCCGTTACAATTCTTATGTACGCACAAAATATTGCGGGCGAATATTACCTGCAAGGTGTAATGGAAACGGCAAGCGGTTTTCAGTTGAATGGCGATTCCACTTTTCAATTCTTTTTTTCATACGGCGCGTTAGACAGATATGGAGAAGGCAAATGGTCTTTGCAAAGTGATTCAATAGTTATTCTTAATAGTGAGAAACGCCCGCCTCTTGATTTTAAGTTGAAGAAACAAACAAGCGTTAAAGAAAACTTATTTACAATTAAAATTGATGATGCGAACAAAAACATTTTGCGCTATGTACAAGGTTACGTAAAAACAAAATCAAGTACTATTCCCTTCGAAATGAATGATGATGGAGAGACGAATGTAAAAGCTCAACAGGCAGATTCAATTGCTTTAATATTTACGCTTTGCCCGGACCGGTACTCGGTTTTTCCTGTTACAGGCAGTAACAACAATTTTGTATTTGCATTTGAGCCGTGGATTGCGAAGGTGTTTTTTGAAAATTTCATTTTAAAGTATACCAACAATACATTGCAAGGAAAACATCCTTTACTTGACGGAATAGAATACAACTATGAAAAAGAATAAGCTTCTCTTACAAAATTAATATTATGAATATTGGAAAGTGTTATCGGCATTAAACTTGATTAATTCATGTAAAAACGTTTATGTACCAGGATTATATTACCTCGAAAGACGAAGCAATTTGTCATTTGTTTTTGCACTGTTGTTTTAAAGATGGAAATTTTTCGCAGGAAGAAATTGATATTGTAGCATCGAAATTTGTTGACTTGCAAATGCACCGGGATCTGAATTTTAAAGAAGAACTGGTGCATTACAAATCTTATAAGCTTGCAATTGAAAACGAAGACGAATACCTGCAATATCTTATTAAACTTATAACCCCGGTTCAGGATCTTGCTTTATATTCATATTGCATTGAATTATGTTTAAGCGATCAGCAATTATCTCTTGAAGAAGAATCTTTGTTGCAAAAAATTGCAACATTACTTGATATTAACGATCAAAAACCTGTGATAGATACATTGTTTACACAACGTAAAGCTGTAGAAATAGAAAAGATTTTTTAAGAGGAAGCCGCTGCTGCATGTTGCCGCTTAAACAAAGCTTTTGAAACTTTTAATTTTGGCGCAGTCCAATAAAGCACAATTCCACCAATGATTAAACAAAGCGAAATAATTTCCGCCTGTGTTGGATTCAATCCTAAAAAATGATATTGTGTATTAACACGAATATGTTCAACTAAAAATCTTTCAATTCCATTCATAATCAAATAAACCGCAAACATTCTGCCCGGAGTTACGATTTTTTTCCTGATTGACCATAATATGCCAAACAATAAAAGACAAGTAACAATCTCATAAATTGGAGTTGGAAAAACAGGTAATGGCAAATGGTTGCAATACTTATCCCACGTGCAACCAAATAAAGGAATGCCTTCGTTATTTACATTATGCGGATACGTATAAGCAAATAACCAATCAGGTAAACCTAAAAATGGTTTTACAGCAGCATGCTGCACTTTATCTAGCGAACCAAACTGGCCCAGGTAATAAGATGTATTTTCTCCTAATGTTCTATAAAATGCATTGTTTGTGTTTGCTAACTGAACAGTGCCATCAGCATTACTAACAAAAGCGCTGTTAATAATTCCCCAATCGCCATCGCCGGCTACCTGGCAACCCATTCTTCCCCAGCCATAGGCAAACATTAAGCCCGGGGCACAGGCATCTGCAACATTTATAAAACTTATTTTATTCTTTTTGAAATAATACAACAGCGCAAGTGAGGCAACTATTAAACCACCGTAAAAAGTTAAACCGCTTGGGGAAAATAAGTTGCCGATCGGATCTTGTATAAAACGGTTCCAGTTTTCCAGGTTATCAAAAATTTTTGCGCCGGCAAAGCCTGCAATAGCAGCAATTATCGTCATGTCACCAACACGGTCGCTTGGCCAAATTCTTATGGTTCTTTTTTCAGGCTTACCCAGTTTTGATTTATTTTTTTCCCACCATTTTAATCCTGCAAAAAATAATCCTACAAGGGCACCTGCGGCCAAACTACCAGCTACAGAAAATATAAATTCCTGCGGATCATTCATTGCTCCTTTAACAATGAATAACCCTAATATTTTATAACCCAGTAAAAACCCAAGAAAGAAATTGATAAGCAGTTCCGCTATGCTCGCTGATTGTCCAACTTCAATCGTAATTTCTTTATAAGTAAAGTAGCCGGCAGCCTGTTTACGTTTTAATTCTTTTACCAATAACCATGCACATACCAAAAATGAGATAGCTACGCAAAAACCAAAAGTGTTAACAATTTTTAAAGCAGGCAGATTCCATCCAAACGCATCTCTTAACAAATAATATAAATTGGGATACATGCTTTTATTTTAAAACGTGCAATGATACTAAAGAAATATATAACAGCGATTACATAAAAAAAGAACGGCTCGTAAAGCCAATGTGTCATCAGTTGGTAATATAAAAGTAATTAATGTCAGCCATTGTTTTGTGCGACTGAATTTTTTTCATAAAAATTGCGGTGGTATATGCTTTGTTCAGCTAATGCCAAACATTCAATAATTAAAAAAATTAAATACTATGACAACTTTAGCTAAGCGCAATTACAGAACATTCGACAACTTGTTCGATGAATTGTTCACTAATTTACCATCAGCCTGGGGTAAAGAAAATGGCTGGAATGTACCGCCGGTAAACATTCATGAAAACAGTGAAGGTTTTCATCTTGAATTAGTAGCTCCCGGTTTAAAGAAAGAAGATTTTAAAGTAAATCTTGACAAAGGTTTACTTACAATTGGCTATGAAAAGAAAAGCGAAACTGAAAGCAATAACAACGACTACAAAACGCATCGCCGTGAATTTAATTTCACAAGCTTTAAACGCAGTTTTCGCGTAGATGATGTAATTAATATTGAAGCCATCCAGGCAAAATATGAAGATGGCGTGTTGAAGCTTTATCTTCCTAAAAAAGAAGAAATAAAAGCTTTGCCAAAAGAAATTAGCATACAATAAGTTTTTTTTTCGTAGCAGTTGGTTTTGGTTAAAACCTCGTGTGTTTACACGGGGTTTTTTTATTGCCGCTTATATAAAAATCGTAAACAGCTTTTATAAGTTGTAATTATCTTCAGCGCTTACAAAATTTTTGCACATGAACCGTTTATTACTTTGTTTAATAGCAATTGCATTTTATTCTGCATTGAATGCCCAGGATTTATTTATACCAAGAGATGTACAACTCGCATATAAAAAAGGTACAAGAAGCATGGATGGAATGCCAGGTAAAAATTACTGGCAAAATACTGCACGCTATAATATTACAATAACTGTTGCGCCACCATCAGCAGCTGTTAAAGGCAGCGAAACGATCAGCTACGTGAACAACAGTCCTGACACAATAAAAAATCCTTCTATCAAGCTTTTCGTTAACATACATAAACCAGGAGCTGCAAGAGATGGATCTGTACAGGAAGATTACTTAACATCTGGTGTGCATATGGATGCAATTACTGTTGATGGCCAAAACATCGATACAACTGCCGCATCAAATGCATTTACCAATTACAGGTTGCCACTTCCAAAGCCATTAATGCCGCATGATTCTGTGCAGTTACATTTTGAATGGCATTATGATGTTTCAAAACAAAGCGGGAGAGAAGGTATGATCGATTCGACTTCTTATTTCATCGCATATTTCTATCCGCGTGTTGCAGTATTTGATGATTATAATGGTTGGGACAGAATGCCTTTTGTTGACAGCCATGAATTCTACAGCGATTTTAATGATTACGTTGTTACGGTAAATGTTCCGAAAAATTACATTGTTGTTGGAACGGGAACATTGCAACAACCTGAAAAATTATTGCAGCCTGAAATATTAAAAAGATACAACCAGGCTTTTACATCAGATGCTACAATCAATATAGTTACAGCAAAAGATCTGGCTGCAAAAAATGTTACCACACAAAATGAAATGAATAGCTGGCAATTTATTGCTAACGATATTCCTGATATGGCATTTGGAATAAGCGATCATTTTAACTGGGATGGTTGCAGTGTTGTTGTTGATGATAAGACGAAAAGAAGAGCCGGCGCTTTTGCCTGTTATAATGATACTGCTGCGGATTATCATTTTGTTGCGCAGTATGCAAAACATTCTTTGGAATGGTTATCGCATAACTGGCCCGGTGTTCCATATCCCTATGAAAAAACAACAGTGTTCCAGGGTTATGCAGATATGGAATATCCCATGATGGTGAATGATGAAGCTTTTGCAGATACAAACTTTGCACGCTTTGTTGCGGAGCATGAAATAGCGCATACATACATGCCTTTTTACATGGGCATAAATGAAACGCGTTATGGTTTTATGGATGAAGGTTGGGCTACAACATTTGAATATTTAATTGGTTCTGCAGATGTGGGAGTGGAAAGTGCTACTAATTTGTATAAGCAGTTTAGAATTCAGGATCAGACGTATAATCTTTCATCAGATCAGCAAATGCCAATTGTAATGCCTGGTGATGCATTAACCGGAGATGGTTTTGGAAACAATGAATACGGAAAAGCATCGATAGGTTATTTGGCAATGAAAGATATGTTGGGTGATGAGATGTTTAAAAAATGTTTGCTTGCTTACATGGACAGATGGCATGGCAAACATCCGATTCCATGGGATTTCTTTAATACGTTCAATAACGTTTCAGGTAAAAATTTGAATTGGTTTTGGAACAACTGGTTCTTCAGTACACATTATATTGATCTTGCTTTAACTGATGTAAAATCTAAAGGAAATAATTATTCTCTCACTATAAACAACATTGGCGGCATGTGTGCACCGGTTGATGTGATTGCAACCTATGATGATGGAAGCACAGAAAAGTTTCATCAAACACCTGCAATGTGGATGAATGATCAAACACAAACTACGGTGAACATTAACGCAAAAAAATCTGTAAAAAGTTTTATGCTTGAGGGCGGCATTTGGATGGATGCAGATGAAAGTAATAATAGCTGGAGTAAATAAGTGATCTTAATAAGAGTTAACTTTCATAAAACAATAAGTTATGTAACAAATAAAAAGGCCGCTCTTTTTTTGAACGACCTTTATATAAATTGATATTTTAGAATAGAGTAAATTCTACTCGCCTGTTCTTTGCTCTGCCTGCTGCTGTTTTATTTGAAGCGATTGGTTGTGTTTCGCCATAACCGGTTGCTTCAATGCGTGAAGGATTTGCACCCTTTGATACGAGATAATCTTTTACCGCTTCTGCACGATCTTTTGATAATTTCATATTTGCATCATTAGAACCAACATCATCTGTATGACCTGCCAATTTCAAGCTGAAATTTTTATTGATGAGTATTTGCGCAACCCTGTCAAGGCTTGGATATGATGAAGCTTTAATTGTTGATTTCCCAAATTCAAATTGCAAATTTCTTATTGCTTCGTTTACAACACGCTTGTCTTCTTCAGTAATTACTACTGTTTGCTGAGGTGGCGGCGGCGGTTGCAATTTTGGTAATGGGCAGCCTGAACCATCAACCTTTACACTGTCAGGCGTGTTTGGACATTTATCCAAATAATCGGGAACGCCATCATTGTCAGAGTCTTTTTTCATATCAGCGATCTGGTTTTTCAACGCATCAATTTCTCCTGCATTTTGATTTGCTGTTGCGGTAACAGAAGCTCTCAACGCTTCATTTTCATCCATCAAATCTCTTTTAAAATCAGCAACAGGATTATCCATCATTAACTGACGTTTGCCACCAAATGCAAATTCAAGGCCTGCAAATGCGTAAGTGAATTTGTCTTTGTGATAACCACCAGAATTATATCCATCGAAGTTATCGCCGTCAACAAAATTCATTCTAAAACCAAGGTCAAGGTTCATGTCTTGCGAAAGATTAACTTTTAATCCGCTGCCAACCGGAACAAAAAATTCATGAATACTCTTATCGCCAGGTTTATATTGAATTTCACTATTATCGTTCGTGTATAAAAGAGGCTTGTAACCAGCGATTCCACCACCAACAGATACATAAGGGATAACTTTGGTTTTATCACTTAACCAGTTGATGTTGCCAAATGTTATAACACCACTAATGCTTCCGGACCAGTTAAGATTTGTTTTGAAAGATTTGTAAGGATTAGTTGTTGGTGAACCATCGCCTAAAGCATCACTATTATTTCCTTCAACATTTCCTCTTAAAAAATCTGCTTGCAGCGCGAGGTAATGTGTAAACTGATTTTTTATGTAGACACCATAGCCAATGTCCCACTGGGGATGCGTAAAATTATTACTGCCACCAATAGGAACTGATGGAGTTAATCCGCCAACATTAACACCGATGGAAAAAGTACTGAAACTTTTTACGGGTTTCATTGTGGTTGTATCTTGCGCAAATGCAGGTAATATAAGCCCTGCAAGCAACAATGATAACAGAGTCTGCTTCACTAATTTCTTTTGCATGTAATTTTTTATTTTGATAAATATTAATTACATGCCGTTTTTGCAAAGCCGATGCCACGTTTATAAAGTTTTTATTACACAAGCGAAATATGTATGAATAAAATAAGGAATGGAAACAAAATTGATTTTTGTTGAAAAGTCACAACAACTTCTACAATATATT
>JAFBAF010000239.1 GCA_019247895.1 Parafilimonas sp.
GCCTTGCAGCATGGGTACTCTTGGCCGCATTGCTTCTGGTATAAGTGATGATTTGATAACCCGTGCAGCAGATGTAATTTTAAAAGAAAGAAGAAAATTAATTCTTGTTGTTCGGGAAGCTCCCTACAATCTTATTCATATAAAAAATATGGAAACAGTTACGCTTGCAGGCGGAGTAATTTGCCCCGCAACCCCATCTTTTTATAGCAAGCCGGCAACTATCGAAGCTGTTGCAGAAACTGTTGTGAACCGCATTATTGATCTTGCAGGCTTAGAAAGTAACAGCTTCCGCTGGGGAAATGATGCCAAATAAATTACATAAAAAGCTTGAGCACAATTGCAGCTATTGCATAGATGCATGAAATTAAAAAAATCCCTTTCGCAGTTTCGTCGCGGCGGGTATTAAGATAAATGGTAAGCAATACAACATTAGCAAAAAGCGCAAATGTTGAAAGTGCAGAAAGAATTGTTTTTTCCGATAAGATAATACCAATAAAATCTCCAACAGAATAGGTCGGGTAAAACTTCCAAAAGTAATAACCAAGCATGCCAATCAGCGGTGCAATAACACCGATGATGATTCCAAATAAAACAGAATTTTTTTTCAATGTTTTTTGGTTAATACTTTTTGCAATGTAGTTTTTAATTGATAGTTAGTAAGATCGAACTGCACAGGCACAACACTAATGTAGTTATTTTCCAAAGCCCAAACATCTGTATCTTTTCCTTTATCAAAATTCTGAAATTCGCCGGTTAGCCAATAATATTTTCTTCCTGTTGGATCTTGTCGCTCATCAAAACGTTCTTCATATTTTGCATAAGCCTGCCTGCAAATTTTTAATCCTTTCAACAACTCTTTTGGCGCCGGCGGAATATTTACATTTAAACAAAGATGCTTATCAATTTTTTTGCCGAGCAATTGTTTTACTAAAAGATTTGCGTAGTAAGCGGCACCTGTAAAATCCGCTTCAATGCTATAATCCAATAAAGAAAAACCAACACTTGGAATGCTTTCTATTGATGCTTCCAGTGCAGCGCTCATTGTTCCCGAATAAATTACATTAATGGAATGATTAGCGCCATGATTAATACCGCTTAAACAAATATCAGGCTTGCGGTGCAACACTTTATCTACTGCAAGCTTTACGCAATCAACCGGCGTACCGCTGCAATGATACGCTTCAACATCACCAAATAGTTGAACCGTACTTAAGCGCAAAGGGTGACCGATGGTTATTGCATGGCCCATACCGCTTTGTGGTTTATCAGGCGCAACAACAATTACTTTTCCTAAATTCTTTACAGCTTCAACTAATGCTTTAATGCCGGGTGCAGTTATGCCATCATCGTTAGTAATAAGAATTATTGGTTGTTCTTTTTTTGTGCGACTTGTTTTTGCCATAAAGGATATGCAATATAATAAAACAAAACAGCCCTGAATTTTCAGAGCTGTTATTAGTAGCTGAAAAATATAATTGCTATTGCTTGATAAATTTTATTGATATAATCAATTTATTGTTTTGATATACTACAAGAAAATAATTTCCCGATGAAAGATTTTGAATATTCCATGAATAGCTGCTGTTATTAGCAATTCCTGCCGAAACCCTTTCTCCATTTGAATTTAAGATAGAAAGATTTTCACTCGGTAAAAGACCGGTAATTGTTAATACATTTCCCACAGGATTAGGATAAAGCCCGATTTTAGCAGGTTTAATTGCATTTTGATTATTTAAAACAGGTTTACCCATTTCATCATTATTATAACGCAAACAAGCATATTGTGGGTAATTATTTATGTTAGTTTGGCCTGCTGAATAAATCTTATCATTATATAAAGCTATCTTCCATGTAATGTTAATATTACTTTTTGTAAAGGATGAAATTTTTACGCCTTTATTCCCAAACGAAGAATCTAAGGTACCATTTACATTGTAGCGGGAAAGATAAAATTTGTTTAACGCATACTTATTGTAATTTTCTTCGCCGCCAACTAAAATTTTACCGTCATTTTGTATAACTACGGTAGTTAAAGTAACAGTGTCTGTTATTGTTTTTATTCCATTAGTGTCAAAGCTTGTATCTAAAGCTCCATTAAATTTAAAACGAACTATTGTAGCAGTTCCGCCAATATTTCCAACCGCAACAATCTTTTTATCCTGTTGAGCTAATGCATATGAATAGCCACTATTATTTCCAGCAACGGCAATTCCATTTGTGCCGAATGCACTATCAGTTACTCCATTACTTTTCACACGTGCTACAGCAAAATAGCCATTGCTTTTTTCTCGTCCACCAACTAAAATTTTACCATCAGGTTGCACACATAATGCGTTTTGATCCGAAAAAAAATCATTTAATATGCAATAACCCTGAACTCCAAAATGGGTGTCTAAACTACCGTTTGTTTTATAACGTGCAATGAAAAGGCCAGTTCCAAACTGTCCGGAAATTATAATCTTGCCATCACCCTGAAGGGTCAACGCTAAAGCAGCATAGGGAAAGGAAATATTTACGATTCCATTAGTTCCAAAACTGCTATCTATAGCTCCATTAGTTTTAAAGCGTGCTATATTAGCATCCCCCACTTCAACAATTTTTCCATCGCTTTGTATAGCAACCGCCCATCCACGATAACTTTGTAAACGATTACCGGGAATT
>JAFBAF010000342.1 GCA_019247895.1 Parafilimonas sp.
GAATGTTACAACACTTGATATCATTACAACACCTGGAATTTATCTTACTTCAAACTTCAATTATACTTCTTCTATTCCACTTACTGATGCAAACGATGTATATGCTGATGCTTATAAATTATTGCAGTTAAAGCTTGGATTTAAAGAGCAATTCAGCAAAACCGTTCTTGATTTTTATTTTGGTATTGATAATCTTTTGAATGAGACTTACAGTTTAGGCAATGATTTGAATGCGCTTGGCGGAAGATATTTTAACCCCGCACCAAAAAGAAATTATTTTGGAGGAATTCAAATTCAATTATAAGCAACTTATTAATTCAGGTTTGGATCATTAAAAGTATCTCCCTGGTTTATATCGCCCGTTGTATATCCTTTTTTAAACCAATACATCCTTTCGGCCGATGTACCATGTGTGAAAGCATCGGGTACAACATAACCCTGCGATTCTTTTTGCAAACGGTCATCGCCAACCGCATTAGCTGCGCTTAAAGCTTCATCAATATCACCGGCATCTAAAACATGTTTCATCTGCTGATCATAATGCGCCCAAACGCCTGCAAAAAAATCAGCCTGCAGTTCGAGTTTTACGCTTAGTTTGTTATATTCCGGCTCACTTAACCGGGAACGTGCACGGTCAACTTTATCAGAAATGCCTAAAAGATTTTGAACATGATGACCAACTTCATGCGCTACAACATAAGCCATCGCGAAATCTCCGTTTGAAGCACCGAATTTGTTTGTTAATTCATTAAAAAATGAAAGGTCAATATATACTTTCTGATCTTGAGGACAATAGAACGGGCCGCTTGCAGCACTTGCATATCCGCAACCTGCTTCGGTAGAACCGGAAAATAAAACCAGTGCTGGATGTGTATATTGTTTGTTCATGCTGTTGAACAATGAATCCCAAACATCTTCCGTATCGGCGAGCACAACGCCAACATAATCTTTCAATGTATCATCAGCACTGTTTGCATATTGGTTTTGTGCAGATGGTGCTGGCGGCTGCTGCATTACGTCACCCGAATTTCCACCTAAAAAATGAATAAGAAGATAAATTATTAATCCCCCGATACCTCCAAAAGCAACATGCCCTCCACCAATGCCACCACCGCGCCTGTCTTCAATATTACCGCTTTCGCGGCGGCCTCTCCATTCCATAATTTTAAATTTAATATGTATGCTATCAAATTAGTTACCAATTTTTTTAAAAGAGTAAAATCCTCACTCATTACTTTAGGTAACTATTTTTTTCAGTTCTTAATATCGTTTCATTATTTAGTTGCATCCCTGTATATTTGCGCAAAATTTAAGGGGCCATTTATGACCTTCAAGAGCGTCAAATCTTTACTGGTAGCAAGTTTCAGCATAATATGCTTATTTTTTTCAATTACAATTTTTGCACAAAGTGGAATGCCTGAAACAGCGCAAAGCACTCATCAGGAGGAGAAAAAGGGTTTTGATGCTAATGAAGTTATATTTGGCCACGTGCTCGATTCCCATGAATTTCATTTCTTTTCTTATAAAGGAAGTGACGGTGAAGAACACGAAGCGGCCATACCGCTGCCTGTAATCGTATATTCTCCTCAAAAAGGTTTTTCAGCTTTTAGCTTTTCTAAGTTTGATCGTGGCGAAGCGACGTATAATGGTTATGCTGCGCTTTCATTGAAAAAAATAAATGAGCTTGGTCTTGATAACAAGGCATATCACGATGGACAAATAGTTGCAGTAGATGAAAATGGCAAAGTTGATCCAAATGTAAAAGTGTATGATTTTTCGCTTACACGTAATGTGGTTCAAATGATTATTGCGTTGGTATTGCTCGTTTGGATCATGCTCTCAATAGCCAAACGGTACAAAAAAGGCGAAGGAGTGAACACGGCACCTAAGGGCATGCAAAGTTTGCTGGAGCCGGTAATACTTTTTGTACAGGATGAGGTTGCAAAACCAAATCTTGGCCATAAATACAGGAAATATCTTCCTTACTTATTAACGGTCTTCTTTTTTATTCTTATAAATAATTTGGTAGGATTGATTCCCGGCAGCGCAAATGTTACCGGAAACATCGCATTCACTTTTGTGCTTGCAGTTATTTCTTTCCTGTACATTTTGTTCAGCTCGAACAAACATTATTGGGGGCATATTTTTAATCCTCCTGTTCCAATTGGCGTAAAACCTATTTTAATTCCGGTTGAAATATTGGGTGTATTTACAAAACCAATTGCGTTAATGATACGATTGTTTGCAAACATGATTGCGGGACACATTATTATCATTTGCCTTATTTCACTTATATTTATTTTCGGCGCTTTAAATGCAGGCGTTGGTTGGGGATTTTCTCCTTTGTCGGTTGCCTTTACAATATTTATTTATTTTATTGAAATTTTAGTTGCTTTTTTACAGGCATATATATTCGCCAATTTAACGGCTGTGTTTATAGGCCAGGCTTTTGAAGGAGGCCATGATGATGTAGACCATCATGAAGATGTTGCAATCGTTTAAATTTTTAATCAATATAAAAGTATAATTATGGATTTATTGAATGTTATTTTACTTGATGCAACGGCAAATGCCGGCGGTGCCATTGGTGCTGGCTTATCAGCAATTGGTGCAGGTATTGGTATTGGTCAAATTGGTAAAGGCGCAGTAGAAGCTATTGCCCGCCAGCCCGAAGCGTCAAACGATATACGCGCCAACATGATTCTTACAGCGGCGCTTGTAGAAGGTGTTGCACTGTTTGGCGTTATCATTGGTATTCTTGCAATGGTTTTATAAGATCATTCCTTATTTTTTAAGGATTTTAGGAAATTCCGGATAATTATAAATCCTGTTGTAATGAATAAGATACATCATTTAGATTTTTAAGATACTCCCTTTTGGGAGATGGAGGGTTTACTATGCAATTACTTACACCTGCTTTAGGTTTAATCGTTTGGACACTTATTGCTTTTCTTGTTGTATTTTTTATTCTGAAGAAATACGCATGGCCTGCAATAATGGGTGGCCTAAAAAAACGCGAAGAAACAATTTCTGAAGCACTCGCATCTGCAGAAAGAATTAAAGCGGAAATGGCTCAAATGAAAAGTGAGAATGAATCTTTGCTTGCACAGGCACGTGAAGAAAGAGCCGGTATGTTGAAGGATGCAAAAAACACTGCTGATAAAATGGTGTCTGATGCAAAAGAAAGAGCAAAAACAGAATATGATAAGATTCTTGCTGATGCGCAATCTGCTATTCAGCAACAAAAAAATGCAGTGCTTACTGATCTGAAAAACCAGGTTGGCGCTTTAGTGATTGAAGTAGCAGAAAAAGTTTTGCGAAAAGAACTGAATGATAAAGCAAAGCAGGAAGCTTATATCAGGCAATTATCTGAAGAAGTAAAATTAAATTAGCCAATTCGATAATTCGACAATTAGTGAATTGATTGCCGGATTGTCAAATTGATAAAATTGTTGAATTGAATTATGCCTAATCCGCGTTTAGCTGCACGATATGCAAAAAGTTTAATTGATCTTTCTACGGAAAGAAATCAATTAGAAGTTGTTTATAACGACATGTTGTTCTTGCGGCAGGTTACTAAATCAAGTCGTGATTTTGTAAACCTTTTACGCAGCCCGGTGGTAAGTGCAGATAAGAAGCAAGCTATCATTGATGCGATTGCAAAAGGCAAAATCTCAGGTTTAACAGATGCCTTTATAAAGTTGCTGATCAATAAAGGCCGCGAAGAAGACATGCCTGAAATTATCACGGCATTTATTGAACAATACAATGCAATAAAAGGAATTCACAAAGTAAAACTTACAACAGCCACTGCTATTAGTGACGACCTGAAAAATGCCATTGTTTCTAAAGTAAAGCGTGAAGCTAATCTTGATAGTGTAGAATTGGAAGCAAAAACAGATGATGCATTGATCGGTGGTTTTGTTTTGGAATTTAATAATAATCTTATTGATGCATCTGTATTGAGAGATTTAAAAGATATAAGCAAGCAGTTTAAAGAAAGAAACGTGTTTGTTCAGAATATAAGATAGGAAGTCCCGGCCCTAAATGGAAAAGTGAGCTGCCTGCTTATTAAAAATAAAAATTGGTGATAAAACTTATTTTATAAAAATTTAAAAAATACTCCCCTTTAGGGGGTGGGGGTACTATGGTTGAAATAAAACCTGATGAAATATCAGCAATACTAAGACAACAGCTAAGCAATTTTAATGCTGCCGCTGATTTGGAAGAAGTTGGAACGGTGCTCCAGGTAGGTGATGGTATTGCTCGTATCTATGGCTTAAATAATGTGCGCAGCGGTGAGCTTGTTGAGTTTGAGAATGGCACAAGAGCAATCGCATTAAATCTTGAAGAAGATAATGTTGGTGTTGTGTTGATGGGTGAGCAAGGCGATATTAGTGAAGGTGCCAAAGTAAAACGCACGGGTCAAATCGCATCTATTAAAGTGGGTGAAGGTTTGGTTGGCCGTGTTATAAATACTTTGGGCGAACCCATTGATGGCAAAGGGCCAATAACAGGCGAGTTGTTCGAAATGCCTTTGGAAAGAAAAGCGCCAGGCGTTATCTATCGTGAGCCTGTAAAAGAACCTTTACAAACAGGTATCAAAGCTATTGATGCAATGATTCCTATCGGCCGCGGACAACGTGAGCTGGTAATTGGTGACCGTCAAACCGGTAAGTCTGCTATCTGTATAGATACTATCATCAATCAAAAAGAATTTTACGATGCGGGCAAGCCTGTTTATTGTATATATGTTGCTATTGGTCAAAAAGCATCCACGATTGCCGGTGTAATGAAAACACTTGAAGAGAACGGTGCATTAGCGTACACAACAATTGTTGCAGCCTCTGCAAGTGATCCCGCGCCGCAACAATTCTATGCGCCGTTTGCCGGTGCTGCTATTGGAGAATTTTTCCGTGATACCGGGAGACCCGCATTGATCATTTACGATGATCTTTCAAAACAGGCAGTTGCTTATCGTGAAGTTTCATTGTTATTAAGAAGACCGCCAGGCCGTGAAGCATATCCTGGTGATGTATTCTATTTGCATAGCCGCTTGCTTGAACGTGCAGCAAAAATTATTACTAATGATAAAGTGGCAAGCCAGATGAATGATTTACCTGATAACATCAGGCATTTGGTAAAAGGTGGCGGCTCATTAACTGCATTGCCAATTATCGAAACACAGGCCGGCGACGTATCTGCATACATTCCAACCAATGTAATTTCCATTACAGACGGACAGATATTTTTGGAAGGTAACTTGTTCAACTCAGGAATTCGACCTGCGATCAACGTAGGTATTTCTGTAAGCCGTGTGGGCGGTAATGCGCAGATCAAATCAATGAAAAAAGTTGCCGGTACATTAAA
>JAFBAF010000077.1 GCA_019247895.1 Parafilimonas sp.
TATATACGCAACAACTTTAATAATACACCTACCATGCAATCCTTAATGAAACGCAAGGGCAGGTATCCCGCATATATCTCTTCTGCCAGTTTTGTGCAGGCACTTATTTGTGAAATTGATATAAATAAATACACTCCTGAACTCATGAAGGAAGCGCTGAATGACAACACAACATTCCCAAAAGATTTTAAACAGGTATTAAAAAATTTATGGGCACAAGCTTTAAATGATCCATCAGGTAATCCTATAACCGCATGGGAAAAAAGAGTGGAAGACTTTTATAACAACTCAATGGATCGTGCAACAGGCTGGTATAAAAAAAAGATAAGAATGATATTATTAGCATTAGGCCTTGTGCTTGCCTTTGCTTTGGATATTGATACTATAAAAATTGTTGAAGATGCACTTTCCAATAAAGATAAGCTGGATAAGGCTGTGTCAAATATATCTGCAAGTCTTCCCAAACTTGATTCGTTGCAAAAAACCATGGTTGTTACAGATACTTCAATCGAGGTAATAAAACAATCCACACAGAATAATATAAACATGGCAGTATTAAAATATGAGCAAACAACCGGCTACGGCTTGGGTTATTCAAGCTTTAAAGAAGAATGGAACGGCCATTTCTGGAAAAAAATACTTGGACTTCTTATAACTGCATTTGCATTACAAATGGGTTCAAACTATTGGTTTGATTTAATGAATAAAGCAGTAAATATAAGAGCTACAGGTAAAAAACCGGATGATAAACCCAAGGATGACACTAAGACAAAAACTACTTAAATAATTTTTATATGAAACGATATTTAGTGATTATTTTTTTGCTGCCAGCAATACATTTGTTTGCGGCAACCGATTCTACATATGATTCAGTAAAAAATATTTCAAAGGTTGTTCGTGCCAGCCAGGATAGTATTCATACTGCAAATGATAGCATTCGTTCGGTACTTAAATCACTTAATGCACCTTGTAGCTGCCAACCTCAAAATTTCGAATTAAGCATTGGGCAGTGGATTGTTGTTTTCATGCCTTTGATTTTGTTTCTTATTGTATTTCTATTTTTCGTGCAAAAGCTGAACACATTTGATTTCAACGATGCTTTGTCGGAAAATGAAATGCCGAAATACAGTATTGTAAACCCTGAGTATGCAAAAACGCAGGCTGGCACCGCAGGTATCGGATCAATGATAAAAGATATAGCCACAGCAACCAACGATAAAATAACAATTAATCTTAATGATATTGTTCCTCCTACGTTGGATGTAACTGTTGGTAATGTAACTACAACGGCAACTACTAATAACAATGTTACTACAACAGAAACTAAAGTTAATGGCGGTGAAAATAATTTTCGCCCAAGCATAAGCCGTTACATTGCTTTTTTCAGCGGCATGCTTACAGTTATTATTGCAATATGCATGAGCAGCTTTTATATATACCAGTATATTCATACAGGATGCCCGCCGGATCTTAGCCCGCTTTCAACGGTATTGATTGCTTTAGGGATTGGTGTTACGCCTTACGCTGTAAATAAAATATCAACGGCTATCTCCAGTAAAAAAAATGATGACTAATAATATGTAGAGATCATGAAACAAATAATATTAAGCCGGATTACAGATGACGGCAAACAAACTTTAGGAACACTATCTTTCCAACAAGACAATGAACAAATATTTCTTTGCAAAACACTTGAATTGCCATGGCTGAATAATCATTCACAAACATCATGCATACCTGCAGGCACCTATACGTGCAAATACACACGCTCTGAGCGATTTAGTACATCAGCCGGCCATGATGTATTTACTTATGAAGTGGAAGATGTGCCAAACCGTGGCGGCATCCGCATTCATTCGGCTAATTTTTTTTCAGATCTTTTAGGTTGTATTGCTTTAGGCGGAGCGTTTAAAGATTTAAATCTTGATGGCGAGCCGGATGTTGTTGATTCAAGAAATACAGTGCATGCTTTTGAAAACCAGTTGCAGCATGAACCATTTATACTTGTCATCCATGAAATACCGGTTTCTTAGTAAATAAAAAAAGGAGTAATGCTGAAAATCCTTTATTAAAGAGTAAGCGCCCGCAAGCCGAAAAGGGGAATAGAGTAGGCAAAATACACTATGAAATTAAAAAAAATAAACGGGTGGATACTAATGTTCATACTGTTATTGTTCATTAGCTGCACAAGAGTAATATTAATTGGAGCTTATGATCAGGTTACTGACCAAAGCATTCAAAAGATTCAAAGTGATGTTTCATCTCTGATTGTAAAAATTGAAAAGAATATCAATAACAATGATGCTGCATCGAATAAGTATGAAAATTTCAAAGATGATTATTCTACAATTGAAGGTGAAATAGAAAGCTTGAAAATCCGATGCAGTTCAATTCCTAAATACGATAAAATAATTGTACAGGTAAATGCTTTGGATACCACCATACGCGATTTTGAAAAGGCTCATCAATTAGGGTTTACTTCAAAACAGGAAATAGAAACTGATAAACAAATTTTTGAAACTGATTTTAAGAACATGATTACAACACAAAATGCTTTAAAATCAGAAAAAAATTAAATCACTCACATAAAAAATAAATTATGGCACTAGATATAAACAGCATTCTTACAGACATGCTTAACGCTGCTAAAACAAGTTTAGGAGATAGCTGGAAAGATGTAAAAGACGTGGCAACGGCTTCTTTTAAAAACCTTGCCCAAACATTAGCAGAAATCGAACAGATGAGATTAGCAGGGACTATTACTTCGGAAAAAGCTATTTTAATGCTTGACATGCAAAAACAAGCGGTTATAATTGCAATTGCTACTGAAGAAGCCCTTGGCTTGGTTGCGGCACAAAATGCTTTAAACGCTGCCTTAGATGTAATCAAGAAAGTGGTTAATACTACGATTGGATTTGTATTGTTATAAAAGCGACTTTTGTGATAGTCAAAAATATTTTCGCTGGTTTGATAATTTAAACAAAATGAAATTTTTGTTATTTATTTCTTCTGTTGTTGATTAACATATATCGTTATCGCTAACTGAAATTATATTACGCCGGAAAATTCCTTTAAAGAATATTCTGGCATTACATAAATGGAAGGATAATATCATTCTTATTCAGACAAAAGCCAACGCATGGTAAAATCAACTGATTTACTTTCTTTTAAACTAATTGGTTTATGTCATACAAAATTCTTTCTCTCGATGGTGGTGGTTCGTGGGCATTGATACAGGCAAGAGTACTAAAAGATATTTATGGTGACATGGGTGGCCATGCGTTGTTGCGCAATTTTGATCTTGCCATTGCAAACTCCGGCGGAAGTTTGGTTCTTGCATGTTTGTGCAACGACATGAAGTTAAGCGAGGTCATCAATGTATTCCAGGATGAAACCTTACGAAAAAAAGTTTTTTCTGTATTAACTTTTTTTGAAAAATTAAAAGCGCAGGATATTCTCGCACTGTTCCGCAGCAAAATAGGTATTGGCCCAAAATATAGCACAACACGAAAACTGGAAGGATTAACAAAAGTGCTCACCGATTATGATCACTTATACAGAGAAGGCAAAGTGACTAAGCCAATTGTTCAAATGACGATGGATGAATTGCCATCTCTCATTAATAAGCAAGATCTGCAAATTGTAATTGTAGGATTTGATTATTTCCGGCAACGCGTTAGTTTTTTCAGATCAAATATGTTAAGCAAAACGGATAAATTCTCTTCCAGGTATTTTGCAGTTCCTTTAGCACATGCTATTCATGCATCAAGCAATGCACCGCTTAATTATTTTGATGCGCCGGCAGCAATCCAATCGTACATAAAAGAGCCAAAGCCAACTTTCGCAGCTACAAATTATAATGCTACAACATGGTTTTGGGATGGTGCCGTTTCAGGTTTTAATAATCCTGTATTGGCAGGTTTAATAGAGGCGATCACAAATGGTGCAGATGCAAAAGATTGTTGCATATTATCATTAGGTACAGGTACCGGAAGCAGGGTGATAATTACAGATAAATCCACATCCTCAGATCCTGATGATAAATCATTGTATGCAGCAAATAAAAATAATCCGTTAGCTAAAGCTGACGTTGCATTTTCGTTTAAGAATGACTTGACAAAAATGGCAACAAGTATATTGGCCGATCCTCCTGACAGCGCAACATTTATGGCTTATTCAATGATCGATCCATCGTTAACTAATAAAGCAAATATTATAAGAATTAATCCGTGCTATAGCCCTGTGCTTGATGCAAAAACAAATACGTTCGTTGTTCCGGATGCATATAAGAACGATGCTAACGCTGTTCAAAAATTATTAACACTAATTGACATGGATATGGATGCTGTAGAAAATGGGCAAGTTGATCTGATAAAAGAATTATGTGATAAATTTATTATAGACACTTTAACCGCATTGCCGAATCAATTAATTCGCGGCAATGTTTCAGGCACTTACCTGGGTGATGCTACTTATGCTGCAGCAAAAGCAAGATGGAACCAATGCATATAGATATAGCAGTAATTAAGTCGCTGCTTTATAAATCCGTTCAATGATATCAACAACTTTCAAACCTTCTTCTGCTGTAGTATTGATTGCCGCTTTATTCTGCAAAACATCAATTACATTTTGTATAACATAATTATGGTTAGCGGCACTTCCTTTATAACTACCATAATCGTTTTCATTATTTGAAAATTGCATCTGCGGCATTACATAATCTTTTATGTGGCAGTATTCAACTTTGTCCATATATTGGCCACCGATCTTTATAGTCCCATTTTCAGCAAGAATGGTAATACTGCTTTCAAAATTTTTATCCCATACAGCGGTTGAAAAATTTAAACAACCCAAACTGTTATTACCAAAATGGAATGTTACAATACCACTATCTTCAAACGAAGCAAGTTTTTTATAAGAATGCAATTTTGAATGTATGTTTTTTATATCATTAAACAACCAGAAGAAAATATCAATAAAGTGAGAAAACTGCGTAAATAAAACACCACCATCCATTTCTTTTGTTCCATGCCAGTCATCTTTATAATAGCGTTCATCGCGATTCCAAAAACAATTCAGCTGTACAGAATAAATTTCGCCTAATATTTTTTTGCTGATTATTTCTTTTAGCCAAGCAACAGGTACAGAATAACGATTCTGCATTACAACAAAAACTTTTTTTTGATACGTGTTTGCTGTAACAATAATGCCGTTTGCATCTTTTGTACTCAAAGCCATCGGCTTTTCAATCACCACATGTTTATTTGCTTTTAAACATTCAATTGCCTGTAAGGCATGCAAACCATTCGGCGTAGCAATAACTATTACATCGGTGTTTATTGTTGAATGAAGAAAGCTCGTTAAAGAAGAAAAGAGCGGCGCAGTAAATTGTTGAATATTTAATTCGCTGGTGCCCTTTATATCAATGATTGCAGTAAGTTCAGCTTGAGGGTTGTTGTTAATTAACGATGCATGACGTTTGCCAATTTGGCCGCAGCCAACCACTGCAAATTTTATTTTGTTCATGCAATCAAAGATATATTGCGCTCATTAATACAACGATGCTTATAAAAAAGTTGCGCCGGCAATATTGCCGGCGCAATCATAATTTATAGTTCTAAGAATTATTCAACAACCAGTTGTGCTTTTTTAACATCAACTCCGTTTAATATAGTTACTGAATAAACTCCTGAAATAAGGTTTGAAATATTCAGTGATACTTTATTTGAACCTTTCTGAGCGCTGTATTCTTTTACTAATAAAACATTACCCTGGCTATTGCTCACCTGGATTTTAACTGCTACTGAATTGGTTTCAGTCCAGTTAATTGTAGCAACACTGTTTGCAGGATTTGGAGAAATTAATATTGAAGATATGTTTTGTGCTGTTGCTTGTACAGGTGCCTGTGCCAAACCTGCAAAGCTTACATGGCCTACATGTGCCCACCATGTACCCCATTTGTTAGCAGGAGATTCAGCGTATTCCTGAACTGTCCAGAATGTACTGTCTGACGGGTCAACACTTGTTGAAGTATAACTTCCCCAATAATAAGTTACCGTATCTGTGCCACCATCAAAATAGGCAGCTTTACCTTGCTTATAAACCTTTGTTTTCCGCATGCTATTTTTAGCATCCGATCCATTACGGTAAGAATAGGCAGCACTTGGAAAAGTAGTAGCGCTAAATTGATTATATCCCAAAAGCGCATCGTTGTGTTTGTTTACAGCAATACTTGGATATCCGTATTTAATTGTACCGGGATTATTTACAACACGGCCAACTTGTGTTGGCTTAAGTGTCTTTATATTAAATTCCCACCATTGTATTGCGGCGGTTTTTGGTTTGTTTACAGGCAAGTAAACAGTATGGCTTGTCCATACTTGGGCATTTCTATATGCTGCGCCTGTTAGTTTAGTGTTACCTAAGAAAATCTTTTCATTCGTTCCTTTTTGAGCACCATTTACACCAGTTGGATCATCATTCCAAGGCAATGCTTTTGTAACATAGCCATCGTAATTATAAGTAGGTGCAACCAAAGAGCCGCCCACATGCACTACGTATAAGTATCCAGTGTCGGTACTGCTTCCCAGGTTTGAAACAAGATAATGATCGTTGATATTAGGATCTTGCGTTTCAACCGGGCTCATTGAAAAGAAATTGGAATCATTAACAAAATAAACATTTGACAAATTTCCTGACGCCATGTTGGCTACACTCATTAAATAAACACCGGTAGAATTAAAATTGTAAGGTGCGGCAGTATCAAATTGCATAGTTGCAATTGTAAACCACCTTTTACTGTAGCCGATTTGGGGTGCGTCCTGTATAAATTGAGGACCCAGATCCAATGAATACAAAGCCCAGTTTCCGGTAGGATCAGAAGTTTCAGATGCTCCGAACAAGATTGAATAATCATTAGTAGTTAAATCTGCGGCAAGTGTACAAATATAAAAATGCTGCAATTGCGCATCATACTCAACATGCGGATAAGCAATAGCCTGTACAGAACCGGCGAACCCAGCCCAAAAATCATCAGGCGTAAGGCTTACAACAACAGCTCCTGTTTTATCTGTGATGTTATATTCCTGGTTATTTGTGTGCATAAGGTAAGTTGGGCCCGCAGCGCCACCAGGATCCGGCGGGTAAAGATCAGCACCTTCTTTTGACCCCTTGAAATTAGCCAATGGAGCAGGGCTTGTACTTGCTGCATCAGTTTTGTCAGTAAATGAACCATCGTCAGCTACCTGCTGTTTTATTCTGGTAAAACCGGAAGGAAGTAACGGTGATGTAAATTGAGCTTGAGATAAAGCAAGCCGTTGATTGATCTTTTGTACAATTAAAGGATTTAATTGTTTAGACTCAACAGATGTACTGTGTAAACTCGCTTCTTTAAAGTTCACAGTTCCTTTGTACTTGACCTTTAACTGTCCAAGCTGTTTTTGTGCCATAGAAACAAAAGGCAGAATGATGAGGCAAGCAATCATTAGCCTTGACTGTAGAATTGTCTTCATAGTTTTTTCATTTTAGGCTTTGAAAATAGGAAATTTTTTGAATTAAAAATTTTTGAAAATAAATTTCTTCATGTTATACTCAAATAATGGCGGTGATAAAACACCATATCAATTAGTTATTAAAGCTTTGTTACTGTATTGTTTTGCAATTGATAAGTATCAGCGGTTTTGCTACATACAGCAATACCATTATCATTAAATTTTAATTTCATTCCATGTTCACTTATCCACCCGGTTTGCTTTGCCGGATTGCCTGTAACGATTGCATAAGCAGGAATTGATTTTGTAACAACTGCACCTGCACCCACAAACGCGAATTCATTAACAATAATGCCGCAAATAATGGTTGCATTAGCGCCAATAGTTGCACCCTTTTTTATCACCGTTTTTTTAAATTCATTTTTTCTAACAACTGCACTGCGTGGATTGATAACATTTGTAAACACACAGGATGGGCCGAGAAATACATCGTCTTCGCACACCACACCATCATACAAAGAAACATTGTTCTGCACTTTTACATTATTGCCTAATACAACATTGGCTGCAATAAAAACATTTTGCCCAATTGTACAGTTATTGCCAATTCTGCAATCTTTCATTAAATGAGAGAAGTGCCAAATGCTTGTGCCGTTACCAATTACAGCGCCTTCATCAATTACAGCAGTAGAGTGAGTAAAAAAAATTTGCATGCAGGCATATTATCTCATGCAATACTAAAAATTATTTTTTGTAATATGCTATGGGTTTCTGAACTCCTGCGAAATCATAATACCGTAAACGCCGCCATCTAAAATGCCAATACCTAATCTGCCGAAACCCGTTCTTAAAATATTAGCACGATGGCCGGGCGAATTCATCAAACCCTGGTGTGCTATATCAAGCGTTTGAGCAAGAGCGAGGTTTTCTCCGGCAAGATAAAAACGTACATGCGCCTCACGCATACGGTCAAAAGGATCTTTGCCTTCCGGCGTTATGTGTGCAAAATAGCCACGCTTAAACATATCTGCGGAATGCGCTAATGCAACTCTTCTTAAAGCCGTGTCAGCCGCCAAAGGTTGCAAGCCTGCCTTATGTCTTTCATTATTCACCAGCACAAGCATTGTCGCTTCAAGGTCTGGTCTTTCTTTAAAATGATCTGTTTTAAAAGGAAGCGTTACAATCTCGTTGCTTTCCGGTTCAACCGTTAATTTATTTATGCGTTTATCAACGGCCTTGTTAAATACAGGGGATATTTTTTCGCCAAGCCACTCAACAGGCATTGCAAATTTGTTGGCAACAACACTGTTTCTTGCTGTGTTGGATATATTGTCTGATAAAGGAAATGAGAGTAATAAAGCCGCAGTTAAAATGGCAAAGATCAACCCGTTTATAAAGCCGGGAATCATACCGGCTGCCTGATTGATTGAACTCCGATGCATGCTTGCCGTTGTAGTACTTAGTAACGCATTAATAATAAAAGATAAGATCAGCCTTGCAATAATAATTACAATAATCAGCGATAATGGCAACGTCCACACTCCAAGCGAAGGAACATATTTATCCAAAAACGCAGCTACATAAGGATAAAAGATAAAGCCTGCGCATACACTTGCAAGCCAGCCAAGCAATTCGAGACTACCAACCAAAAAGCCGCGTTGCCAACCGCTCCAAACTGACACCAGGATAATTACTATAAGTAAAACATCAATCCAATTCATGAGGCTTTTGAAAAAGCAAAAATTATGCTACCAAAAAAGCCCTTACTTTTCAGTAAAGGCTTTAAGAGAAACATCGAAAAACCAATGTTCTTTATTTATTCTTCGAACCGCTATTCCAGTCTTTATTGCTTCCGCTATATGAATTGCTTCCACTGCTGCCGGAATTATCTTCATCACTCATATCATTTTTATTCGAATTGCTCATGCCGCTGCCTTTGTTTTGACCGGAACCTGAACTATTACCAGTATAACCACTGTTTGAAACACCAGAACCTAAACCAGATTGTCCGCTGCCCAAACCTTGATTGGACATATTACCGCTGGTACTCATATCGTTTGAATTACCGGAATTTTGGTTTGAAGGTGCTTGACTTCCTCCGGTATCCTGCCATGATTGTTCGCTCTGTGAAGATCCGCTTTCGCTGCTCATTCCTGTGCCTTTATTACTTCTGTAGTCTGAAGTGTTGCTCATGCCACTATTTTGCGAAGAATTCTGCATTCTTCCTGAATTACTGTTTCTTTCATTGGCATTTTCATTAACATCCTGTTCAAAATCCTGATCTCTGTTCATGTCGGACGGGTTGTTTGTTTTCATAAAAATTATTTTTTAATGATTAACAATGAATATTATAACACAAATAGTAAGCCATTACTACTGCTGTTCAACCTCATAAAACCAGTGTTTAAATTCAATCATAAATACATGATAATGTTGCCCGCATTCCTCAATTTCTGAAAGGTTTAGCATGTGTTCACTTATTTTTGCAGCCATTTAATGAAAGATTTTAAGAGATATTTAATTACAGCGGCGTTGCCTTATGCCAATGGCCCTATTCATATTGGTCATTTGGCAGGATGTTATTTGCCTGCCGATATTTATGTGCGATATTTAAGAGCACAAAAACGTGATGTAAAATTTGTTGGCGGAAGTGATGAACATGGTGTTCCTATCACCATTCGTGCAATGAAGGAAAATACAACACCGCAGGCAATAGTTGATAAATATCATGCGATCATAAAAGAGAGCATGCAGCAAATGGGAATTTCGTTTGATATTTATTCAAGAACATCCAATCAAATTCATCATCAAACTTCACAAGATTTTTTTCTCAACTTATACAACAAAGGTTTGTTTGAAGAAAAAGAAAGTGAACAGTATTATGATGAGAAAGCAAAAGTTTTTTTAGCAGACAGATATATTATTGGTACATGCCCGGTGTGCGGAAATCCAAATGCGTATGGCGATCAATGTGAGCGTTGCGGTTCTTCTTTAAGTCCTGAAATGTTGATCAATCCCCGCAGTGCTTTAAGTGATGCAACACCGGTTAAAAAGAAAACAAAGCATTGGTATTTTCCATTACAGAATTATGAATCTTTTTTAAAACAATGGATTTTAGAAGAGCATAAAGAATGGAAGAATAATGTGTATGGACAATGTAAAAGTTGGTTGGATAATGGTTTGCAATCCCGTGCAATGACGAGAGATAGTTCGTGGGGAATTCAAGTTCCGTTGCCGGATGCTGAAGGAAAGGTTTTATATGTTTGGTTTGATGCGCCGATTGGTTACATCAGCGCTACAAAAGAATTGTTGGATAACTGGAAAGATTACTGGCAGCAACAAGATACTAAGCTTATTCATTTTATTGGAAAAGACAACATCGTTTTTCATTGTATTATTTTTCCTGCGATGTTAAAAGCGCATGGAGATTTTGTATTGCCTGAAAATGTACCTGCTAATGAATTTTTAAATATTGAAGGAGAGAAAGTTTCAACATCACGCAACTGGGCAGTTTGGGTTGATGAATATGTAAAAGATTTTCCGGGATGTGAAGATGTGTTGCGTTATGTTTTATGCAGCAACGCACCTGAAACAAAAGACAACGATTTTACATGGAAAGATTTCCAGGATAAAAACAATAGTGAGCTCGCAAGCATTTTTGGAAATTTTGTGAACCGCACTTTTGTGTTGATGCATAAATTATGCAATGGAAAAGTTCCAAAGCTGCATGAAGATGTGATGGATGATTTGGATAGAAACCTTATTGAAGAAATTAAAAATTCAAAAGTAAAAATTCAAAATTCTATAGAAGAGTTTAAGTTTCGTGAAGCATTGTTTGAAGTAATTGACCTTTCACGTAAAGGCAATAAATACATGCAGGAAAAAGAGCCGTGGAAGAAGACAGTCAACAGTCAACAGTCAACAGTCAACAGTGAAGAAGTGGAACATAATCAAAAACTCATTGATAACTGCCTCCACTTATGTTTACAGTTGTGTGCTAACCTTGCCATTCTTATCAATCCATTTCTGCCTTTCACTGCAAAGAAAATGTTGCACATGATGAAGGTGGTTGATAAAATGTTGGACTGGGAAAATGCGGGCTCAATAAAATTATTGAGTGTAGGTTATAGTTTGCGTGCACCTGAAATTTTATTCAGAAAGATTGAAGACAAAGAAATAGAAAATCAAATTCAGAAATTAAAAAGCGGAAACCCTGAATCCCTAAAGGGAATTGAGGAAACAACATCAAATTCGAAAATGCAGGAAGCTAAAAACTCCGCTTCAGAGGCTGGGGGCAAACCTCAAATACAATATGATGATTTCGCAAAACTTGATTTGCGTGTTGGTAAAATATTATCAGCAGAGAAAGTTGAAAAAGCAGATAAGCTTTTAAAACTTGAAATTGATTTAGGTTTTGAAAAACGTACAATTGTTTCAGGCATTGCTTTACATTTTAAGCCCGAAGATATAGTTGGAAAACAGGTTGTGGTTGTTGCGAATTTAGCGCCGCGTAAAATGCGTGGTATTGAAAGCAATGGAATGATATTAATGGCTGAAAATGCAGCAGGCAAATTAATCTTTGTAAATCCTGATGAAGATACTGATGCGGGAAGTGTAGTGAGTTGATGAAGTCGGTGAAGACCGAAAGTCAGTAAGTCAGAAAGACAAAACATTCACATAAAAAAATTCTTCCGGACTTCCGGTCATCGGACTTCGGAGTAAAAGATTATCATGAAGAATTTACCATTGAATCCGCAGATTTTTATTGAGAACAGGCAACGTTTCATTAAAGAAATGAAGCCGAACAGCATTGCCATTTTTAACAGCAACGATGAGGTTTCAAGCAATGCTGATGCGCAATATCGCTTTCAGCAAAACACAAATTTATACTGGCTTTGTGGTATTGAACAGGAAGATACAATGCTGATCTTATTTCCGGATAATCCTGATGAAAACTATCGTGAAGTGTTGGTGTTGGTTAGACCGAATGAAATGAAAGAAAAATGGGATGGAAGAAGGTTGCGTTCTGATGAAGCCAAAGAATTATCTGGTATAAATACTGTTGTTTGGTTAGACAGTTTAGATGCTTTATTGCAAAAATGGATTCATGCTGCAGACAATATTTATTTAAGCACAAATGAGCATGATAGAAAATCAACAACATATGCCGCAACTCGCGATTATCGTTTTGTGCAGGATATGAAAGAGCGTTATCCTTTGCATAATTATGAACGCACCGCTAAAATTATGTTGAAGTTGCGCGCTGTAAAAACGAAGTATGAAGTTGAAGTAATTCAACAAGCAATCGATATAACTGATAAAACATTCCGCCGTCTTTTACAGTTTATAAAACCCGGCGTTATGGAATATGAAATTGAAGCGGAAATTTTGCATGAATTTTTGCGCAACCGTGCAAGAGGCGAAGCGTATTCAAGCATAATTGCAAGCGGCGATCGTGCAAGAACATTGCATTATGTTTTTAATAATGAAGAAACAAAAGATGGTGAATTAATATTGATGGATTTCGGTGCAAACTACGGTGGTTACGCTGCTGATCTTACTCGTACAATCCCCGTGAATGGAAAATTTACAGCGCGACAAAAAGAAGTGTACAACGCTTGTTTGCATTTACATAATTATGCAAAGAGTTTATTGAAGCCGGGAATTACTCTTGTAAATTATCATGAAAAAGTTGGCGATGAAGCAACGATTATTTTTCAAAAAATTGGTTTGCTGAAAGAGGAAGATATAAAGAATGAAGACAAAGAAAATCGTGCATACAGAAAATATTTATATCATGGTATTTCGCATCATCTTGGTTTGGATGTGCATGATCTTGGTCCTTTTACAGAGCCGTTAAAAGAAGGAATGGTATTAACTGTTGAACCGGGAATTTATATTGAAGAAGAGCAAATGGGTATTCGCATTGAAAACAATGTTTGGATAACAAAGAATGGCAATGTGGATTTAATGAAAAATATTCCGATTGAAGCGGAAGAGATTGAGCGGTTGATGAAACGATAAAGAAGTCCATGGACGATAGTCGATAGACCATAGTAAAAAATACAAATGGCATTTAAGTTTGAGAATTTAAAGATTTGGCAATTATCATTAGATCCTGCTGATGATATTGACAAGTTTGCTCAAACTTTTCCTAAACACGAATTGTATGCACTTTCAAACCAGATAAAGAGAGCAGCCGATTCTGTTTCTTTAAATATTGTTGAAGGCTCAACCGGTTTAACAAATGCTGAATTCAAAAGATTCTTAAGAATAGCCAATCGCTCTGCATTAAAAGTAGTTGGTTGTCTATTTTTAGCAAAAAGAAGAAGCTATCTTGCCGACGATAAATTTCAAACTTTTTATATTCAAATAGAAACCTTAGTTAGGATGATTCAAGCCTTAATAAACTCACTTGGAGATTAATGCTATGGTCTGTTGACTATGGTCTATCGACTTTACATGAAACAACTACCAAACATCATCACATTGCTTAATTTATTTTTCGGATGCATTGCAATTGTATATATTCTTCAACCGGGCTTAGTGCCTTTATATAATTCTGCAGACCTAACATTAGTGCCCGACGTTACAGATTTAGGAACGCAATATGTAAGTATTCCTGAACAAATGTTCATGGCCTCTTTGTTTATTGGGTTGGCTGCTGTTGTTGATTTCTTTGATGGTTTTGTTGCACGATGGATGAAAGCAACTTCACCAATTGGCGCACAATTAGATTCATTAGCTGATGTTGTAAGTTTTGGTGTTGCACCTTCATTAATCATCTATCAATTTTTACGTTTAAGTTTTGCGCAACATGAAAATGGATTAAGCGTAAATACAATTTTTTTAATGCCTGCATTTTTAATTGCATGTGCAGGGGCATATCGTTTGGCAAGATTTAATATTGATACAGAACAAACAAATTATTTTAAAGGCGTTCCAATACCTGCTAATGGTTTATTAGT
>JAFBAF010000328.1 GCA_019247895.1 Parafilimonas sp.
TTTAATAATGATAAGTTGCCGCCTGAAAAAAAGTTTTATGAGTTTCTTTCGCATGAACTGAAGGTTGATGAAGTTCAGGCTATTCGCAATTTCACAGATTATACCGCAAGATTAAATGATGATCTGAATAAAAATCATACTTTATATTTTAAAGGCATCGGCACATTAACCAGGCAAACATCTCACGCAGTTAATTTTCAACCAGAAGAAATGCCTGATTATTCTCCTTCACTCACTGCAGAAAGGATCATTCGCAAAAATGCAAGTCATACAGTAAGAGTTGGTGAAGAAGAAAGGACTTCCGAAGAAATGCAAACAGTTTTGCATCAACCACAAAAAGCAAAGAAAGAAAGATGGTGGATTGCTGCGGCTATTCTTGGTGTAATTGGAATTGCTGCAATTATTTTTTATTATACCATGCACAGATAGCAAATATTACCCGCTAATTTTGCAGGCGTTTCCCTAATCAATAAAAAGCAACAATGATTGAGCGTCTCTCCAAAGCATTTCACGATAAATTTAAAACTGAGCCATTAATTGTACGTTCACCGGGGCGTGTAAATATTATTGGAGAACATACAGATTACAACGAAGGTTTTGTTTTACCTGCGGCAATTGACAAAGCAATTTATTTTGCTGTTTCAAAAAGAGATGATGATGAAGTTCATTTGCATGCAGTAGATTTTAATGAAGATTTTAAAGGAACGCTCTCTTCAATTAAACCTGTAAAACAGCATTGGCCAAATTATGTGTTAGGTATAATTGACCAGATGCAGAAAAAAGATTTGCCTGTAAAAGGTTTTAATGCAGTAATTGATGGTGATGTTCCGGTTGGCGCAGGTTTATCTTCATCTGCGGCACTTGAATGTGCAACAGCATTTGCATTGAATGAATTGTTCAATTTCAACCTGTCAAAGATTGAAATGGTGCAAATGGCGCAACGTGCGGAGCATGCTTTTGCAGGCGTAAAAGTTGGCATCATGGATATGTTTGCGAGTATGTTTGGAAAAGAAGAACATGCAATTAAACTTGATTGCCGTTCGCTTGAATATGAATATGTGCCGCTTCATCTTCCTAACATAAAAATTGTTTTGTTGAACACAAATGTGAAGCACTCTTTGTCTTCTTCGGAATATAATGTGAGGAGGCAGCAGTGCGAACAAGGTGTTACATGGATCAAAGAAAGATATTTTCATGTAAATAACTTGCGTGATGCTACAATTGAAATGTTGGATGAGTGTGTTTTACAAAAAGATACTTTGATATATAAACGCTGCAGGTTTATAGTTGAGGAAATTCAGCGCTTGCTAAGTGCCTGCGAAGATTTGAAGAAAGATGATATACAATCTTTAGGACAAAAGATGTATGCAACGCATGAAGGTTTAAGTAACGATTATGAAGTGAGTTGTAAAGAACTTGATTTTTTAGTTGATACCGTAAAAAATAATGATGCAGTTTTAGGTGCCAGAATGATGGGCGGTGGTTTTGGCGGTTGTACTATTAATTTAGTAAAAGAAGATGCGATTGATGAATTAATTGAAGGTGTAGCTGAAAAATATGAACGCGAAATGAAGTTGCCTTTAACCGCTTACATTGCCCAAATAGAAAACGGAACAGGAATTGCGAGGTATTGATATTAATGCTTCAATCAAACAACTTAACCCTGATTATCGGCGTTGCGGCAGGCATACTCACAGCCGCTTCCATGTTGCCCCAGGTTTTTAAAACGCTGAAAACAAAAAAAGCAGAACATATTTCACCTTTAATGCTTATCATTCTTATTTGCGGCGTTGGTTTGTGGTTTGTTTATGGGGTTCTAAAAAATGATCTCCCAATTATATTTACCAATGGTTTTTCAATTGTAGTAAATGTTTTTATGCTAGTGTTGCGCTGGCGATATAAAAACAAATAATTTATCAACCTTTCATCTTAACTGCCAATCAATAAACATTTTCATTAGGTTTGCCACGCTTAAAAAGTATTATGAATAGAATTAACTGGAGCAGGCTCACACCTCATCTTATAGCCATCGGCATTTTTTTAATTGTTGCGGTTATTTATTGCAAGCCTGCCTTGCAAGGCAAAGTATTGCAGCAGGGTGACGTAATTCACTGGAAAGGCATGGCACAAAATTCTTTTAAGTATAAAGAAACACACGGGCATTTTCCATTGTGGACAAACGGAATGTTCAGCGGAATGCCTGCGTATCAAATCGCAATGGATCCTGCCAATCCTTTTAATTTAATTTACCTGCACAAAATTTTTTCTTTATTTCTTGGCAAGCCATTCCAGTTTTTCTTTTTGTTGTGTTTAGGATTTTATTTTTTGAGCCATGTGTATAAAGTTGATTACAGGCTTGGGATTTTAGGAGGGCTTTGTTATGCCTATGCATCTTTCAGTTCAATATTAGTTGTAGCCGGTCACGAAACGCAAGTGCTGGCAATGGCATATATGCCGGCTGTGTTAGGTGCGATGTTGCTTGTATACCAAAAAAGGTATTGGATTGGTGGCGCATTAACCGCCTTGTTTACGGGTTTGTTTATAGCGATGAACCATCTGCAGGTCACGTATTATTTTTTAATCATCGCAACATTCATGACGATATATTATTTGATTGAATGGATTCGTGTAAAAGATTATAAACATATTTTTAAAGCGCTTGCAATTGTTATTGTAACAGGAATAATTGGAGTTGCTTCAAACCTTGTTGTATTGGCAACAACGTATGATTTTTCTAAAGCTACCATGCGCAATGGAGTATTGAATTTAGATTCAACAAAAACAGGCAGTGAAAAAACAACCGGCTTGCCTATCGATTATGCTTTTCAATGGAGCTTCCAAAAATCAGAAGTGTTTTCAATCTTAGTTCCAAATATTTATGGCGGAACTTCAATGGGAAATAGCGGATTGAACAGCAAGTCGCATTTAGGCCAACTTGTTTTACAAAACGGCGGCTCTGAAGACCAGGCTTCACAGTTTGCTAATAATATTCCAACTTATTGGGGAGATCAACCGTTTACTTCAGGACCTGTTTACTTTGGTGCAATCATTTGCTTTCTGTTTTTATTCGGAATGATCTATTTAAAACGAAAAGATAAGTGGTGGATATTGGCAGCAAGTATTTTAGCGATTATGATGAGTTGGGGAAGATTTTTTCCCGGTTTTAATGATTTTCTTTTTAATCATTTGCCGATGTATAACAAATTCAGAGTTCCAACATATACATTAATCATTCCGCAATTATTATTTCCGTTGCTTGCTGTGCTTACACTGCACCATGTATTTTTTATAGAAACAGATAAAAGCTATTTATTGAAGAAATTAAAGATTGCAGGCATTGCAATGGCGGGAGTGTTTTTAATTGTATTCATGTTGTATTCAAGTTTTGCTTATCAAGGCTCATCAGATGATAATTATGCAGCACAAGTTGCCGGTGGTAATAAAGATGCTGCGAATACTTTTTTGAATGCTTTAAAGCAAGACCGACAATCATTATTTGGTGCCGATATTCTACGTTCCTTAATTTTTATTGCACTTGCATTTGCTTGTTTATGGATATACACAAAAAATAAATTAAAAACATCTTATTTAATAATTGCAATACTGGTTTTAAGCTCAATTGATGTTTTAGCTGAAGGCAGAAGATATTTTAATGATGATGCTTTTCAAACCGCAGAAGACCAGGATGCACAGAACTTCTCTCCTTCTGCAACAGACCAGCAAATAATGCAGGACACAGGTTATTACCGCGTTTTAAATTTAAGTGCAGATGTTTTTAATGATGCGATGACATCTTATTTTCATAATTCTATCGGTGGTTATAATCCTGCAAAACTTGCTATTTACCAGGATTTAATTACATACCAGTTAAGCAATAAATTAAACATTAATGTGCTTGATATGCTTAATACAAAATATGTAATTAATAAAGGCCAGCAAGGACAAGTTGTACAACAAAATCCCGGAGCTTTAGGCTCTTGTTGGTTTGCAAAACAAATTGCATTTGTAAAAGATGATGCAGCAGCTATGCGTGCTTTGGATAATAACAATCCTGTCAACAGTGCAGTTGTAGCAGAATCAGAAAAAAGTAAAATTACATTTATGCCTGTTGCAGATAGCACTGCAAAAATTAAATTAATAAAGAATGATAACGATGTGATAGATTATGCGAGCCAAAGCAACACTAACCAGTTTGCGGTGTTGAGTGAAATATATTACGACCGCGGATGGCATGCATATATTGACAATAAAGAAACGCCTATTATAAGAACAGATTATGTTTTGCGCGGATTAGCAATACCTGCGGGCAGGCACAATATTCATTTTGAATTCAAGCCTGCATCTTTTTATAACAGTAAAATTATTGCCATCGTTGCTTCAGCTATAGTTTGGTTATTGCTTGCATTAACAGCATACTTACTTGTCAAAAGAAAAATCGGGACAAACAACATAAAATAAAAAGTCCCACAATTGCGGGACTTTAATTTTATTACCTAAATAATAACTGCTTATTTTTTCTTAGCAGCTTTCTTTGCAGCTTTTTTAGGAGCAGCTTTCTTTGCAGATCCTTTTTTAGCAGCGCCGCCAGAACTTTTCTTTGCAGCTTTTTTTGCTGTTGCCATAGTTTTGAAATTTAATGGTTAGTAAAAAAATAATGCGACTAAGTTATATACTTTAAAATCGCATACCAAAAAAATTATCCATACTACGTGGATAACTTTATAATATCAAAACGATGGAAATAATAAATTATTATGCCGTTGCTTCTGCAGGTAAAACAGAAACTGTTGTTCTGTTCAATTTTGTTTTTCTAAATTCAACAACACCATCTGCAAGCGCAAATAAGGTGAAGTCTTTACCAACGCCAACATTTTTTCCGGGATGATAAGTTGTTCCTCTTTGACGAACAATGATATTACCTGAAGTTGCAGGCTGGCCACCATAAATTTTTACACCTAAACGTTTACTTTGAGAATCGCGGCCATTCTTTACGCTGCCTTCACCTTTTTTATGTGCCATAAAATTTGTTTGAATATTTAAAATCGAATTTGAAATCCGAATTTCAAATTGATTAAGCTATGCTTTCAATTTTGATTTGAGTATATTGAGTTCTGTGCCCGTGTTTTTTACGAAAACCTTTTCTTCTCTTCATTTTAAATGCGATTACTTTATCGCCTTTCACTAAATCATTTACAATTTCAGCTTTCACAACTGCTTTTGCTTCTTTACCCGAAGAGAGTTTTCCGTCACCGTCAACAAATGATAGTATATCAGAAAATTCAACCTTATCGCCTTTATTGCCTGAAATATGAGGAACAAATAAATTCTGACCTTCCTGCACTTTGAATTGCTGACCGGCGATTTTTACAATAGCGAACATAAATTTTTAAAATTTAGGACGGCAAAGGTAATAATTAGCGAGATAATTATGAAAAGTAATTTGTAAATATTGTGGTAATGTATTTCACAAATTTAGAATTTAAAAACACATAACCCTAAATTTGCCGTTTAGTGTTTGCCTATGTATTTGAAATCGTTGTTGGCGCGTCCATTGGCGAATTATGTTTATAATAAGACAAAAAAATGGATGGAAACTGCTGTATCAGACCAGGAAAAACTGATGAAGTTGCTGGTTAAAACGGCAAAACAAACTGAGTTTGGGTCAGATCATGCCTTCGATAAAATTGAAACTTATGAAGATTTTAAAGTGCATATTCCCGTTCGGGATTATGAGCAACTGAAGCCTTATATTGAGAAAGTAAAAGAAGGTAAGCCAAACGTGCTTTGGAGAGGCAAGCCAATTTATTTTGCGAAAACCAGCGGCACTACAAGTGGAATAAAATATATCCCTATTACAAAAGATTCAATTCCCAATCATATTGATACTGCAAGAAATGCTTTGTTATGCTATATGGCGCAAAGTGGCAATTCACTTTTTGCAAATGGAAAAATGATCTTTTTAAGCGGCTCGCCAGAACTGGAACGTGTTGGCGGAATTCCAACGGGAAGATTAAGCGGAATCGTTAATCATCATATTCCGCGGTATCTGCGAAGCAATCAATTGCCTTCGTATGAAACCAATTGCATTGAAGACTGGGAAGCAAAACTTGATGCAATTGTTGCTGAAACTATTAAACAAGATATGACTTTGATTAGTGGTATTCCGCCATGGATACAAATGTATTTTGACAGGCTGATGCAAAACTCCGGGAAAAAAATCGGTGATCTTTTTAAAAATTTATCAGTGTTAGTTTATGGTGGCGTGAATTTTGAACCTTACCGCAAGCATTTATTTGAAAGCATAGGAAGAAAAATAGATTCGATAGAGTTATTTCCTGCAAGTGAAGGCTTTTTTGCGTTCCAGGATAGCCAGACAGAACCCGGCTTATTGTTGAATACAGACTCAGGAATTTTTTATGAATTTGTTTCTATGAATGAAATTCATAAACCAAATCCAAATCGTATTTCATTAAAAGATGTGAAGTTAAATGAAAACTATGCCCTGGTTGTAAGTACCAATGCAGGATTGTGGGGTTACAATGTTGGTGATACAATAAAATTTGTAAGCACAAACCCTTATCGTTTAATCGTAACAGGCAGAACAAGACATTTTATATCAGCATTTGGAGAACATGTAATTAGTGAAGAGGTTGATTGGGCATTAACTGAAGCTGCAACGAAATTTGGTATTCATGTTATTGAATTTACCGTGGCTCCGGTGGTTGCACAATCAGAAGGGAAAAGTTATCATGAATGGTTTATAGAGTTTGAAAACCTTCCGGAAAATATTGATCAGCTGGCGATAGAGATAGATAATAATCTTCGTGAAAAAAACATTTATTACGATGACCTGGTCAGCGGTAATATTCTTCAGCCATTAAAAATAATTCCTGTTCGCAAAAATGGTTTTATAGATTATATGAAATCCATTGGCAAATTAGGCGGGCAAAATAAATTGCCAAGATTAAGTAATGAGAGAACAATTGCAGCAGCTTTATACGATTATAAAGTTGAGCCAAGCCATGTTTCTTAATAAAAATTATTGTTTTATCAAATAAAGTTTTTCAACCACTTCATTCATTAACCGCGTTTATTAATTCTGTTATCTTTACAAAATTCAAGTGTAAAAAGCCATGGTTAAACGCATTGCAATTTTTGGTTCAACAGGTTCTATCGGAAGACAAACTTTAGAAGTGATTGCAGCACATCCCGACAAATTTTCTGCAGAAGTGCTCACAGCGTATACCAACGAAAAATTATTGATAGAACAAGCACTTGCATTCAATCCTGATATAGTTGTAATTGCTGATGATAAAAAATATGAAGCCGTAAAAGAAGCGCTTTCAAATACGCATATAAAAGTTTTTGCAGGAGAAAATGCATTGAATGAAGTAGCGCTGATGGATTGTTATGACCTGATGATTGCAGCTATTGTGGGTTATGCAGGATTTAAACCCACTTTAAATGCGATTGAAACAGGAAAAGTAGTTGCGCTTGCTAATAAAGAAACATTGGTTGTTGCGGGTGATATTGTAATGCGTAAAGCTTATGAAAAAAAGGTGCCTGTAATTCCTGTTGATAGTGAACACTCAGCTATATTTCAGTGTTTGGTTGGCGAAGGAAGAAATAAAATTGAAAAGATTGTTTTAACTGCAAGCGGCGGACCTTTTCTTGGTAAAAAACCAAATTTTTTGGTGAATGTAAAACGTGATCATGCCTTGCAACATCCTAACTGGAGCATGGGTGCAAAGATAACTATCGACTCTGCCACATTGATGAATAAAGGCCTTGAGATGATTGAAGCGAAATGGTTATTCAGTTTGCATCCTGAACAGATACAGGTGATGATTCATCCCCAAAGCATCATACACAGCATGGTGCAGTTTGAAGATGGAAGCATAAAAGCGCAAATGGGTTTGCCTGATATGAAGTTGCCCATTCAATATGCTTTATCATTTCCGCAAAGAATCCCGAGCAATTTTCCAAGATACGATTTCAAAAAACCTTCAACACTTACATTTGAAGAACCCGACATGCGTACTTTTCGCAATTTAAGCTTAGCAATTGATGCTTTGTATAAAGGCGGTAACATGCCTTGCGTTTTAAATGCTGCTAATGAAATTGCTGTGTTTGCATTTTTACGTAATCGTATTGGCTTTTTAGATATAACTGCAATGGTTGAAAAAACAATGGAGAAAATTTCATTTATCGAAAATCCTTCGCTGAATGAATATCTTGACAGCGATGCTGAAGCACGTAATTACGCCGCTTCTTTAATACAATTATAGCTTCCGTTCACATCATATATTATTTTGATTAACAAATGAAGTGTTATCATTGCACAATTTTTTGAATTCAAAATTCATTGTTCATTATTCATTGTTCATTTTAATATGACATTATTAACTATTGATTGGGCTGGCATTGGTATAAAAACATTACAGCTAATACTTTCTCTATCTATACTGGTTACCTTACATGAACTTGGCCACTACTCTACTGCCAAATGGTTTAAATGCAGAGTTGAAAAATTTTATTTATTCTTCGATCCATGGTTCAGCATTTGGAAAAAGAAAATCGGTGAAACCATTTATGGCATTGGCTGGGTTCCATTTGGTGGTTATGTAAAAATTTCGGGGATGATTGATGAAAGCATGGATAAAGAGCAATTAAAACAACCGCCAAAACCTTACGAATTCAGAAGTAAACCTGCGTGGCAACGATTAATTATTATGGTTGCCGGCGTTATAATGAATATTTTGCTGGCGCTCTTTTTATTTATCATGATCACTTATAAATGGGGCGATGATTATTTACCGCCACAAAGTTTAACGTATGGAATTCATGCTGATACATTAGCAAGAAAAATTGGTTTACAAAATGGCGATAACATAATTGCGGTTGATAATAAAAAAGTTGAAAGCTTTGAAAGAATTCCCGCAGATATAATAACATCCAATGCTAAAACTTTACAGGTTTTACGCAATGGCGAAAAAATAAATATCAGTATTCCTGAAACTTTTTCTAATGATCTCAATCATTATAAACTGGATAGTTTCGCTGAAGTTCAATTTCCTGTAATTGTTGATTCTGTTGACAAATCTAAAGTTCAGCCTGTAAAAGGCGCTTTACAAAAAGGCGATAGAATAATTGGTGTAAACAATGAACCTGTTTTATTTTATCAACAGTTCGACAGTACGAAAAAGCATTACTTAAATAAAGTTATAAGCTTAACAGTTTTGCGCAATAATGATACAGTTAATATACAAACTAAACTTTCTGATAAAGGTGAAGTTGGTTTTAAACCAAAAGACCCAACATTATTATTTAAAACCATTCATAAATCATATTCGCTTGGCGAGTCAATTCCTGTAGGTATTCATAAATGTTTTTCAACATTGGGTAAATATATTACAGGCTTGCAACAAATAATTTCAGGTAAGGTAAAAGCAAGTGAATCTTTAGGAAGTGTTATCAGTATCGGCAATGCATTTTCAAGTTTTTGGGATTGGCAGCATTTCTGGACTTTGACAGCCATCTTCTCTATAATTCTCGCTTTCATGAATATTCTTCCCATCCCTGCATTAGATGGCGGACACGCACTGTTTTGTATTTATGAAATGATCACCGGCAAAAAGCCAACCGATAAGTTTATGGAGTATGCACAAATGGTTGGCATGATCTTGCTTTTAGGTTTAATGGCTTATGCTTTGGGACTGGATATTTTCAGGTTGTTTAAGTAAGTTTCAAACATTAAACCTGTTAAGTTTTTGTTGAATTATTCCAATTGCTGAATGGCTGCCGGATGGGAAATGAAAAGCCCGGTGAAGATTGGTGCGTGGCTTTGCGCCGGACTTGCAATGTACAGCCGGAACTGCAGTTATATAGTATGATGCAACCGAAGGCCCCAACAATAACTTATTACTTACAACATATAACTGAAAACTTTAGTAAATTTGCTGTTCGCTCTTTTGAAACATATAAACTTATAACTTATAACTCAATTGGGGCTGTACTGGTTTTGACAGCATCCGTTGCGGTAGGTGTAAGCATGCAGTGCGTTGTACCATTAGCACTTTAATCTGAAAGTTCAAATTCTAAATGGCAATACTCAGTATGCCATGGCTGCCTAATCAGTGATTAGATAGTCATTAGGGCCGCAAAACGGGTGTACCTGTTACCATGTTTCGCCGCCGACTCAAAACAAAACGGGTTGCTGCAACAGAAGGCTGTGACTGTTGCTTAAGACCATACAGCTAAGCGATTGGTTGGTTGGTTTGTTTCCTGCTAATTGCCGACAAATAATAATGAACTAAGCATGTAGAAAGCTTATGGCAAAGATGTTTGGACAGCGGTTCGAGTCCGCTCAGCTCCACATACCGAACAACCCGATATTTTAATGAGTTGGTTCGGTTTTTTTTTGCTTGAAACTCTCATCGGCAATTAAATAATTAATCTTTTTTTGAGTCAAGCTCGGGCGTATGAGAGTTCAATAATAAACTCTGTGCCTCCCCCATCTTTCGTATTTACTTTTATCTCACCATCATGTGCTTTTATGATATCATAGCTCAAACTCAAACCTAATCCCGTTCCCTGCCCCGTCGGTTTTGTTGTAAAAAATGGCTGAAATATTTTATCAATATTGTGTTGTGGAATTCCGTTGCCGTTATCAATAACTTTTATTTCAACCTTATCCTTTATTTTTTTTGTTTGCACTAAAACTTCAGGTTTATAATCTGTGTTCTGCTTTAAGCTTTCAGCTTTCTGCATTTCACTTACTGCATAAAAAGCGTTATTAAAAAGATTAAGCAACACTCGTCCAATATCTTGCGGAACAACATTTATTTTACTAATGTTTTCATCAAAGTCAGTTTTAAAATCTGCATTAAAACCTTTGTCTTTTGC
>JAFBAF010000363.1 GCA_019247895.1 Parafilimonas sp.
GACCATTAATTGAAACAAAAACTGCAAAGAAAAAAAGTTGGTGGGTGGCACTAACAATGCCATTATTGTTTTTGTTTGATAAGGGTGAAGCACAAGAGAACATTTCAAATCAAAATCAAGACACATCCATTCATAAACGAATTAGGGAAATTGGAAAAGCAATAATTGTTAATGATACTATTAAAAATGTATCAATAGATACATCCGGTATTAATAAACTTCTTGAAAACAAAATGCAGATTTGTGAACCACCTGTTGAAACTAACAATAAGTTGACAGGAACTGTTGGTATGATATCTTATAAGCGGACAAAAAAGCAAGTCATTAAAGGAAAGGTTATTGACCAAAATAATTACCCAATTCCATTTGCTACAATTACAGAAAAAGGAACGCATAATGCCATTGCTGCAGATGCAAACGGATTTTTCAACATTGAAATTAAAAATGCCACTTTAACCGCTTCAGCAGCTGGCCTTGAAACTACTGATAAAAAGATAGATTTTTCAGAGGATTCTATTACAATAGTAATGATGAGAAAGAGCATGACATTATCTGGTGATGTTGTTGTTACTGTTGGTGGAATTAGTGCCTGCCATCGTGTTAAAACGATTGATACACTTCATTCTACTGCAAAAAAGTTTTTTGGCACAGCAATGTTTAAAGTATATCCCAATCCCGTTATTAATAATAGCACTATCAATCTCCAAATAAAATCTCCAGGTAACTACCAAATGCAGTTGCTCAACAATCAATCGAAATTAATGCAAGCAGAAGAAATAAATGTTGCTACAAAAAATTCAATAACGCAAATTCAAGTTCAATCAAATATTACAGCTGGTATGTATTACCTGCGTTTAATAAATGAGGAGACCAAAAAACAATATACAGAAAAACTCATCATTCAATAATTAAATAAAGCAATTATGAAGCGTTTATTTTTTGCGGGCACTTTGCTCGCCCTGTTATCTTTTGCTTTCACTTATAAAAATGAAAGAACAATTACAGGCACCATAAAAGATCAAAAATGGTGTTCCTGTTCCGTTTGCAACAATTACAGCAAAAGAAACACACGTTTCTGCGGCTGCCGATGGCAATGCAATAAAATAATCGTGATAAATTAATAAAATAATTTCTTGAATCTTATGCAATTTTTATAATGCGCATAACATCACTTAATGTTTCAATATAAATATGCAATGTATTCTCAGGTAAAAGTTGCGGGCATTTTTCAGGCCATTCAATAAAACAATAATGCCCGCTTTCAATGCAATCTTCGCAACCGGCTTGTATGGCTTCAGTTTCATCTTTAATTCTATACCAATCCATGTGATAAATGCTCTTTGCAAGCGGGCTTTTATATTGATTAATGATAGCAAATGTTGGGCTGCTTACTGTGCTGTTTACTTCCAGCACATCGCACAAAGCATGAATAAGTGTTGTTTTGCCGCTGCCCATTGCCGCATGAAATGCCCACACTTTTTTATTGCTGTGATCATTCCAGAGTTGCCTTGCAATATTTTTTATTTCGAAAAGACTATAGTTTAATTGTTTCAAGATTTTATTGAATTTACGAGTCGCAAGTTTGGGTGTTAATTTCCAAAGTATCAATTCTGAATTAAGATCATCTATTCCCTTCAGAGCCTTCGGGCTTTAATTTCTCATTATTCTTATGTCTTACTGCGTCGCGAATATTTTTCTTTTCAAAATTTTTTTGCAATGCTTCTGTAAGATCAACACCAGTTTGGTTGGCAAGACAAATCAATACCCAAAGCACATCAGCCATTTCATCATTTAAGGATTTGGCTTTATCGGATTCTTTAAAAGATTGTTCTCCATAAGTGCGAACTATTATTCTTGAAAGCTCACCAACTTCTTCCACTAAAATTCCAAGATTGGTAAGTTCGTTAAAATAACGAACGCCGGTTGTTTTTATCCATGCATCAACCTGTTGCTGTGCTTCCTGAATCGTCATAAGAATATTTTCTTTACAGAATTAATTGAAATCATTTATAGCTGCCCTTGAGTTGGACTAACAATTTTTATTTTTGATTTGTATTTTTTAAGCTTGTTTACTCTTAATTGTATAAGGCGTAATGTAATAATACCAAACACACCAAATGAGCAATCGATAAGAATGTGAAAAAAAGCAATACCTCTTACTGAGCCGGCAATAAATGCAAGTGGTAAAACAGCGGCACAACTTATCATTCCCCATTCAATGATCCACCTGTTACGAACCGGATGCTGATACACACCAACAAACAAAACTGCAATGATAAGATGTGCAAATGCAAGCCAGTCGAAACCATAAAATATAAATGGATATTGCTCGTGCATATATTTTACGCCGATCCAAACATGTTTAAGCCATTGTTCAATGGTTGAGTTATCAGGAAAGATTTTTGAATTAATAATCCATTGTAATTCCGAATAAACCGGGAAAGCAGTTATACCACTTACAATAAGCACTACCATAAAAAATATGGTAAGTATCCTGATCTCTCTTAAAAGCTTCGTCATAAAGGTATATAGCAATATGTGATTTACAAATATTGATAAATAAAAAAAGTCCCGCAAAATTGCAAGACTTTTTATTTATTTGAGAAGAGTGATTATTTCACTTCAACATCAGCACCTGCTTCTTTCAACTTAGCTGCAATATCATCAGCTTCAGCTTTAGCAACGCCTTCTTTCACAGGCTTGGGAGCGCCATCAACTAAATCTTTAGCTTCTTTCAAGCCAAGACCAGTTAAGTCTTTCACGATTTTTACAACCTGTAATTTGTTAGCGCCACCGCTTTTCAAAATAACATCAAATGCTGTCTTTTCTTCAGCAGCAGGAGCAGCAGCACCACCGCCACCGGCAGGGCCAGCTACAGCAACTGCAGCAGCTGCAGGCTCAATACCATACTCTTCTTTAAGAATTTTTGCTAATTCATTTACCTCTTTTACGGTAAGGTTAACCAGTTGTTCTGCAAACGATTTTAAATCTGCCATGTTTCAAATTTTTGCCGCCTTCATTGCCTGTGCTCCGGCGGTTATGATTAAAAAAACTTGTGTGTTTATCCCTTCAGGCTTGAGATAATTATTTAATTCGGCAATTTGATAATTAGTAAATAAAATATTGTCGAATTGGCATATTTGCTAATTGTCAAATTAAGCTTGCGCTCTTTCTTCCAAAGCTTTTACAAGGCTTGCTAATTTGCCACCAGCATTCAAGCCGCTGATAACATTCTTGGCCGGTGATTGTAATAAGCCAATGATCTCACCAATAAGATCTTGTTTGCTTTTTAATGTTTTCAATGTTTCAAGCTGATCATTGCCAACAAAAACATCGCTATCAATATAAGCTGCTTTCAAAACAGGTTTTTCTGTTTTGCTTTCGCTGCGAAAAGTACTGATAATAAGCGCTGGTTCTTTTGCATTCTCGCTAAACATTAAAGCTGTTACACCATTTAAGCTATCATAAACACCACTAAATCTTTCAGCATCGATGCTTTCAAGTGCCTTGCGGATGAGTGTATTCTTTGCTACTTTCATTTCAACGTTTTTATTGAAACAAATGCGGCGCAGTTTACCAACCTGGTCAACAGTTAAAGCTTCGGTATTGGTAACATAAAAGTTATTATATTGATTGAATTTCTCTTTAAGAGCTTCAATTACTTCTTGTTTTTGATCCTTATTCATAAAACTTTTTTTGTTCCTTACAAGTAAGGATGATTAATGAACAGATTTTGTATCAACAGTAATACCGGGGCTCATTGAGCTGGCAAGGC
>JAFBAF010000176.1 GCA_019247895.1 Parafilimonas sp.
AAGAATCATAAACAGTAACACCTTTTCCCGTTATATAAATATTGCCTTTATTATCGATCGTCATTCCATCAGAAGCTTCATTAATAAACAGTGTTTTATTTTTTAGCAAACCATCTTTTCGTATTTCGTAACGATACGTTTTCCAAACACCCATGTCAGCCACGTACAAATATTTTGCATCAACAGTTCCTACAATGCCATTTGGTTTTTTAGTGGTGCTGTCAACTAAAATCAATTCTTTTTTCCCGGGTAATAAATAATATACTTTCTCTCCTTTAAGAGTTGAATCAGGATGTTGCCTTGTCCAGTAATCACGTTGAAAATATGGGTCGGTTATATACAAGCCGCCGGTTGAAGGATTTATCCAAACATCATTTGGTCCGTTTAAAATATGACGGTGATAATTATTTATAAGAACTGTAATTTTTTTGTTTGGAGCGATAGAAATTAATTCATCATTTTCATCAGCGCAGCTAATCAAATTTCCCTTTGCATCGAAATACATTCCATTACTTCTGTGCGATGGATACAAAAAGACAGACAACTTTCCTGATGTATCATATTGCCATATTTTATTGTTGGGTTGATCAGTGAAAAATACATTTCCATCTTTATCGCACGATGCTCCTTCTGTAAAAGTGAAATTGCTGTCAATTAAGATGAGCTTTTCATTTTTAGCAAAAACCTGCGCATTGATCTTTGAAATAAAACAAATCAATAAAAGAAAAATTATCAGCCAATATTTCATGTTGATGAAGATGAGAAAGATAAAGCTTCAAACAATTTTAATGCGATGCTAAAACAAATTTTGGCGAAGTATTGTTGACAGGTTTTACAACAAGCCTGCGCATCATACTCATATCTTCATGTTCTAAAATATGGCAGTGATAAACGAACTGGCCTTCTTGTGCCGGATCATTTAAAACGTACTGAACAATGAAATAATTTATATAATGAGACTTTGCTCTTATAACATCTTTCCATGCCATTTCATTTGGTTCAGGCAAACTAAAAGTTCCGGGGATTGGATTTCCATTATCATCAGCCTGCGCTCTTCCTAAAATGCGGAACCTGTTAAGGTGTAAATGAATTGGATGTGCATCATCAGTGTTGTCCCAGATTGCCCATATCTCAGATGAATAATTGTTAACAACCTTTTCATGATCGACTGTTGTGCCTGAATCCGGAGTATGTGCTTCAAAATTCCATTCCGTTTCATTTAAAAAAGCCATTGGAAAAGCAAGGTCTTTTTGCAGCATTAGATTTTTAGTTACATACTCTTTATATGGTTCGGGAAGCTCGGTGAAATTTGCCGCTTCACTTATTTTAAGATTGAATGGCGCTGCATTATTAAACAGATCAGCTTCTTTTGGAAACAGGGATGCAAATGCATTTCTCTTTACAACTTCGCCTTTATTGTTTTTACCGAATTTATTTTGTAACGCTTTCTCAAGATTTGTTTTGAATTGAATATTGTTATTGTAGTAACTAAACAGATGCTGTGAAGCAGTGGTATTTTTATAAACCGGTGAAGCAGAAAAATTGTTTAATCGATTGTTTAAAGCTGCTACGCTAATATTTGATGATGCGTTATTATTTGCATCAATACGAAACAGCATTATATAATTAGTAAGATCATCAAAAGTTCCGTCTTCATTCATTTCTGTTAATTCATCTTTACCAAAAGGGGCATCGGGTGCATAATTCAATAATACCAAAGAAGTGCCGGGTGCAAATGCGGAAAAATTAATTAACACATCAGCACGTTCTGAAGGGGCTAATATTAATGCTGAATTATCATTACCAATACGCGGGAAATTTCCATCAGGAAAAAAGCCGCCTTCGGTTCCAACCTGTACAAAGTTTGCGCTGAGCATTGCATTATTTGCAGTATCTACTTTTCCATCTTTCCATTTCGCTAAAGCGATGCGATAAAAACGGGAGTTGGATGCGTTTACAATTCTAAACCTGTACAAACTTTTACTAACATTCATGTAAGGCCATATCTTTCCGTTTACCGTGATTGTGTTCCCAAAAAATTCCGGCCGACCTTCAGCTTCCGGCGCTTTATCATTTGGCGGGGGTGTTGTAGTGGTATTGTAATACAAATAATTTGACTCAGTGAATGATTTATCTTCTAAAAGAAGTGGAATATCATATTTGTATTTTAAAAGTGATGAAAAAGCTTTTTCATCGTCGCCATTTACAATATAAACACCTGCCTGACCCGAATAAATATTTGGTGCAGTACGCATCATCGCATGATCATGATACCATAAAATAGCTCCATGATGACCTTCATATTTTATATCATCATTCGAAACAAACGGAACATTTTCCGTCTTACTTCTGAGAGCACTGAACTCAGCCTCAGGAAAAACGTTTGGATAAAAATAATGCTGGCCAATTTTATTCTGCTCAAATTTTCCAAACAAACCCCATGTAATATTAACAGCCGCTGAATCTGGTGTTGGATAATATCTTGAAGTTGGATAACCATCATTTTGCCATGTAACATTAGCGCCATGCAAATGCACCGTAGCGCTATAATATGTTGA
>JAFBAF010000177.1 GCA_019247895.1 Parafilimonas sp.
AGAAAACAATAATGAGCTTTCGCAAGTTGTAGTAGTTGGTTACGGAACAGTTAAGAAAAGTGATCTTACGGGCTCTGTTGTTTCCGTAAAATCTGAAGACTTAAAAGCAGTGCCTGTAACAACTTTCGACCAGGCTTTACAAGGTCGCGCTGCAGGTGTTCAGGTTACACAATTATCAGGTAAACCCGGCGCTGAAACATCAATTAGAATTCGTGGTACAACTTCTATTAATGCAGGCAACGAACCTTTATACGTTATTGATGGAATGTTGGTGAATAGTGATGCAGGCGATATGTCTGTTGGTGTTACGCTTGGTCCACGCATTGGTGCTTTATCTGCCATTAATCCAAACGATATTGAATCAATAGAAATTTTAAAAGATGCATCTGCTACTGCAATTTATGGTTCGCGTGGTGCAAATGGTGTTGTGATCATTACAACAAAACGTGGCAGAGCCGGACAAGGCACTGTTACATTCGATACATATTATGCGCAACAGGATATTGCACATGAAGTAAAAGTTTTAAACGCAGCACAGTTTGCCAATTTTGTAAATGATGCGAAGATCAATGCAGGTCAAACGCCGGTGTATGTTAATCCAAAAAATTTAGGTGAAGGAACAGATTGGCAAGGGGAATTGTTTAGAACAGCTCCAATGGCTAATTATCAAATTTCTTTTTCCGGTGGTGATGATAAAACCAAATATGCAATTTCAGGCGGTTACTTTAACCAGGATGGAATCATCATCAATTCAAATTTTAAGAGGTACAGTTTTCGCGCAAATCTTGACAGAGAAGTGAACAAACGTTTAACGGTTGGTAACAGCATTACTTATGCAAGAACAAGTTCAAATGGTGTGCTGACAAACGCTGGCACGATTGTTCCGGGAACAGTTACCGCAGCACTATTATTCAACCCAATTTTACCTGTGTATGATTCAACCGTTAAAGGTGGTTATACATTTGAAAACGACAGAGGCACAACATTGGGTAATCCAATAGCTGATGCAAAAGAATATAATTCGGTTACTACCAATTCAAGGTTTATTGGTAATGTTTATGCACGGTATAAGATCACAAATGATCTTGAATTAAAAACAAGTTTTGGTGTTGATGCATTTACTGATAAAGAAAATTCTTTTGGCCCCAATTTTTTGAAACGCACACAAGCCAGCCAGGGCGAAGCATCTGTTGGAACTGTTACCGGTTTAACATGGCTGAATGAAAACACATTAACGTATAATAAAAGCTGGAGCGAAGACAAACACCGCATTAATGCAGTTGTTGGTTTTACAACACAGAAATTTAATAATGAAAGTTTGTTTGCGTATGCGTTTGGTTTTCCTGATGGCAGAACAGGTTATCACAATATTGCTGCTGCACAAAACCCGCAAACACCTGTTAATAATGAATCACAATGGTCATTGATTTCATACATAGGAAGAGTGAATTATACATTAGAAGATAAATATCTTTTTACACTAACTGGTCGTATTGATGGTTCTTCAAAATTTGCTGAAGGCAACAAGTATGGTTACTTTCCGTCTGGCGCATTTGCATGGCGTGTTTCCAAAGAAGATTTTATGAAAAATATTGACGCGATTTCAGATCTAAAATTGCGTGTGAGTTATGGTGTGATCGGCAACCAGGCAATTCCCCCATATCAATCATTAGCGTTAGTTGGTCCGTATGGACAAGGCGTTTTTAATAGTTCTGCCGGTTATGAAGTTTACACAGGAATGGAACCTCTGAGTTATGTAAATAAAAATTTGAAATGGGAAAGCACAAAACAATTTGATGCGGGTTTCGATCTTGGTCTTTTCAAACAACGCATCACGGTTACTGCTGATTATTATTCAAAGCTTACGTACGATTTATTATTATCAACACCAATTCCAACAACATCAGGTTTTAGTTCTACCTTATTGAATGTTGGTAATATTACGAACAAAGGAATTGATGTTGATGTACACACAATTAATACAACAGGTGCATTGCAATGGAGCACATCTTTAAATGTATCAATGAACAAAAATGATGTAACAAATCTCAACACATCAACAGATATATTATTGCTGGGCGCAAGTTTATTAAGAACAGGTCAACCGATAGGAACATTCTATGGTTATGAATTCATAGGCATTTTTCAGAGCGATGAAGAAGCTGCAAAAAGCCCGGTGCTCGTTGGGCAGGAACCAACTTCATCCAATCCTGCGTCGGTTGCAAAAGCTGGGGACAGACAATATAAAGACATAAACGGCGATGGAAAAATTGATGCAAGTGACAGAACAATTCTTGGCAGTGCTCAACCAAAATTTACATGGGGTTTCAATAATACTTTATCATACAAAAATTTTGATTTAAGTTTTTTCTTCCAGGGTTCGCAAGGCAATAAAATGGCAAATTTTAATTCATTCAACCTCTTGAATTTTACAGGTCAGAATAATGTTTTAGCTGATGCTGGTTTGAACAGATGGACACCGGAAAATCCTGAAAATAAATACCCGAGAGCATTATCATCTGGCAGTCTTGACGTTGGAATTTTTTCTTCCGCTATTGTTGAAGATGCATCTTACCTGCGTTTAAAAAATGTAACGTTAAGCTATTCGCTTCCGCGCAACATTTTACAAAGAGCAAAAATTAAATCGGTAAGAATTTATATAAGCGCAAGTAATTTATGGACGCTTACAAATTATACAGGTTATGATCCTGAAGCAAATACATACGGACAAAGCACAACCTTGATCGGCATTGATAATGGTGGTTATCCTCAATCAAAAATTTACCAGGTTGGGGCAACATTAGGTTTCTAAAATTAAAAATTATCTCATGCGAAAATATTCATCTTATATACTAATAATCTCCGCCGCTGCAACATTTACTTTTTCTTCATGCAAAAAATTTCTTGAAGAAAATCCAAAGAACGTAGTTGCTATCACTAATTATTATCAAACAGAAAATGATGCGATCTCTGCTGTGAACGCTATCTATTCTTATCTTAATTCAACAAGCACGGGTTCAACTGCTGGTGTTTATCATAGCACGTTTTGGGTGATTGCAGGTCTTGCTTCCGACGAAATGATCAATAAAGATGTTTTTCATCCCGAACTTGACCAAATCAGCAAATTTGTTGAAACTCCTGTCAATAGCAGTTTGGAAGAAACATGGACAATGCATTATAAAGCGATCACGCTTGCAAACATTGCCATCGCAAGAATTCCGCCTATACAAATGGATACAGTTTTAAGAACGCGCTTAATTAATGAAGCGCATTTTTTACGCGGACTTTTATACTTCGATATGGTGCGTATGTTTGGCAGCATTCCATTGGTGTTGCAGGAAACTGAACCATTAACGCCGCCAATTGCTTCAACTGATGATATATACAAACAAATAATTTCTGACTTAACTGCTGCAGAAAATCTTCCTGATAGTTATCCTCCCGGCGATGGTCGTGGTCGTGCAACAAAAGGCGCAGCAAAATCTATTCTTGCAAAAGTTTATTTAACGCAACAAAACTGGCAGGCATGTGCAGATAAGTGCAAAGAAGTTATCAACTCAAATCAATATGCATTGTGGGATGATTTTGCTGACGTGTTTAAGCTATCAAGCCGCGGTGGTAAAGAAGCCATTTTTTCTGTTGGATTTGGTGATGGTGGCGGCGCAATAAGTTTCTGGGAAGTTGGTCAATTTAATGTAAGATTATTGCCGCCTGCATTAAGTGTTGATGGTGTACAGAACGCGCAGGGCTGGGATGTTCCAACACAAAATTTATATGATGATTATGATCCGCAGGATCGTCGCCGTGAAGTAACGTTCATCACACAAATTTATAATCCCGATGGAACGATCACAACGATTGATCCTTACATTAGAAAATATTGGGACAGCACTGCAGAGCCACAAGGCAATGGTTCTGCCAACGATTATCCTGTTATAAGATATGCCGATGTTTTGTTGATGTACGCAGAAGCAGAAAATGAATTAGGCAATACACCAGAAGCGTTGACATATATAAACATGATTCGCAAACGTGCAAGATGGGATGGCAATATTGAACGCAATGCGGTGCCTGATTATGTTGGCTTAACGCAAGATCAATTTAGAAGTGCTGTGTTAAATGAGAGAAGATTGGAATTTGTTGCAGAAGGTCAGCGTTGGTTTGATCTTAAGCGTACACATACGCTTGAAGATTTAGTGCCGATTGCGAAGCCGGGTATAACGCCGCAGGATAAACATTACTTGTTTCCAATTCCGCAGTATGAAGTTGATTTGAATCCGAATCTCAAACAAAATCCGGGTTATTAAAAGCCCCAGCCCTAAAGGGAGTAAAGAAATTTTTAATTGAATATAAAAACATCCATACAAAATAATGACGCACTTGCTAACTCCCCTTCAGGGTTTGGGGGTATTGCAATTGTAATGGATATCGGCGGAACAAAAATTAAACTTGGTTTAGTTGCAGGTGATAAAATTATATGTACAGCAAGTATTGAAGCAGAATCATCAATTGGTTTAAAAGAAAAATTACCGGTGATTGAAAGCACAATAAATGATATGCTGGATCAACATGCTATCAATAAAAATGAAATTAAAGGTGTTGGTATTTCAATGCCCGGCATTGTTGATAGTGTTCAGAAGAAAGTACTTTCTATAGACAACAAATTCAATGATGTTGTTGGAATGAATTTGAGCGGATGGATAACAAATACATGGCAAACAAATCTTGAAATAGA
>JAFBAF010000222.1 GCA_019247895.1 Parafilimonas sp.
TGCATCGCATCTTTGCTAAGGCAACAAGACACTACCAATCTATCCCATGTAATAACATTTGCGTGCCAAAGTTTCTAACGATGATTTTTTATATTGCTTGCTTCACTTTTTTTGTAAAGGTTGCAGGCATCGCTTTCTTAAGGTTTCATACAAGGATATGTATTTTAAAGAACTTTCATTCAAAAACATTATCATATTTAATACAAGATTCTTACTCATAAGATGGAATTTGCAACCATTGTCTGATCGTGACAAAAATGCGAACCCTTTGCAAAACGCATTCAATTTTTGTAAAAATTCCTAATAAGTGATAAACCATGTGAGCGTTTCAGGAGCAATCATTTTTTGGATTGCTCCATTTATTTTTTAATCATATGCAAATGGATTAATAATATAAAATGAAAAAGACTTTCTTTTTAACGATAATAATATTAATAATTGCAGGGTTTATTTTTCTTGAATGCAAACAGCAAACTGCAACTCCTGAAAAAATTATTGCACAGGCTTTATTGAAACAGGTTGCCAGTTTTAATGCAAGTTGTAGAACACTTGAAATTGCTGCTTGTAAGAATAATGTGAATGAACAGCAATTGCAAACATTATTTCTTAAAACAAGATTAGCCTATAAAAATTTTGAATGGGCTGCGGAATATTTTGAACCGGTAACATCAAGATTTGTGAATGGCGCACCGGTACAGGAAATTGAAGTGTCCGGACAAGTTTTCGAACCTGCAGGCCTGCAGGTAATAGAAAGTTTTATATTTCCAAAATACGATGCAACAAAAAAAAATGAATTAATAAATCAATTGCAAAAATTACAACAAAAATGCGCTGTTTATAATGCACATTTTAGTAAAGTTGAAATTTTAAACTGGCAAGTTTTTGATGCAACGAAGCTTGAAGTGTTTAGAATAGAAACACTTGGTATTGCAGGGTTTGATGATCCGCTGAGTTTAAAAAGTATTGATGAATGTGCAGCAAGTTTAAAAAGTTTGAAAGATGTTCTTTTAAACTATGGGAATGACAAATTTAAAAACCTTAAAACACAAATTGAAGATGCGATCAGTTATTTAAATCACAACACAGATTTTAATTCATTCAACAGGGCGCAATTTATAACTGCATACTGTAATCAGATCACAACATCTATAACCAATCTTCAACAACAATTAAATATTGTTTCAATTAAATATAACAGGTTATTGAACCAGGATGCGAAAACACTTTTTGATTCGAATGCATTTAATATAAATGCTTATGCACCGGATCAATCTTCATTTGTAACCACTGCAAAAATTGCTTTAGGCAAAAAATTATTTTCCGATCCAATACTTTCTTCGAACGGAATAAGAAGCTGCCAGTCATGCCACCAACCTTCGAAAGCTTTTACAGATGGCTTGATGAAAAACACTGAAATAGGCAGCGATAAAAGGTTAAATCGAAACACACCAACTTTAATAAATGCCGCGTTGCAGGCTGCGCAATTTTATGACCTGCGTGTGAATACGCTCGAAGATCAATCGCATGACGTTGTACAAAGCACAATAGAAATGCATGGCTCAATGAAAGCTTCTGTTGAAAAACTTTCGAATGATCCATTGTATAAAAAAATGTTTACTGCAGCTTTTCCTAAAAAAAACAGAACACAAATTGATACACTTGAAATAATGAATGCTATTGGTTCTTACGTTCGAAGTCTTGTTTTTCTTAACAGCCGATTTGATGAATATATGCGGGGCAATTCATCAGTAATGAATGCAGATGAGATCAATGGATTTAATTTATTTATGGGCAAAGCAAAATGCGCAACTTGTCATTATATGCCTTTATTCAATGGAACATTCCCGCCACGATATATGAAAGCAGAAGCTGAAGTTATTGGTGTGCCCAAATCTGCAAACAGTAATGAAATTGACAGTGATTTGGGAAGATATAAAATCGTAAAAGTTGAATCGATGAAACACGCTTTTAAAGTACCAACTGTTCGCAATGCTGCACAAACAGCGCCTTACATGCATAACGGAATTTATGATTCGCTAAAACAGGTAATTGATTTTTACAACAAAGGCGGCGGCGTTGGTTTGGGCATGAAACTCGATAATCAAACCTTGCCCTTTGACAAACTAAATCTTACGCAAAAAGAAGAAAATGATTTGATTGCTTTTATTAAATGCCTTGACAGTAAATAAACACTTTCTTGTTTTTATTATATTAAATTATTGAAGACCTATTCTTAATACAATGATAATATAGTTATGTTATAAAGTTTGAAATACAAATTTCAACTTTGTATTATTGTACACTCACATCAACCATAAAAGTGTAGCAAGTCATAATTCGAAATCTCGGGCAGCGATTTTCTTCGCTCTAAACTTTTAAATCCTTTTTTTATGAAACTGAATAATCTCTTCGTAAACATTATCTCAAAAATTCTTTTGCTGCGAATGCATAGCTTTTATTCATTTTTCAGGTATTATAAATTCGATAAATGAAATGCCCATGATTCAAAATCATCGACAACACAAATATCGTGGGTATTCCATCTGGCCATTGAAGAATAAATATTACAGATGAAAAACAAAAAAAGAAAAATTGATATCCTTGTTATCTCCGATGTTCATCTCGGAACTTACGGTTGCCACGCAAAAGAATTGCTTCGTTATTTAAAAAGTATCAGGCCTAAAACTGTTGTTTTAAACGGCGATATAATTGACATCTGGCAGTTCAGTAAAAGTTATTTTCCAAAAAGCCACATGAAAGTGATCAGGCTATTTATGAACTGGCTTAGCAAAGGAATGAAGATGTATTACGTAACCGGTAATCATGATGAAATGCTGCGCAAGTTTGTTGACTTTAAAATGGGATCATTAAGAATTGTAAATAAAGTTGTACTTGAATTGGAAGGCAACAAAAAGGCATGGATATTTCACGGAGATGTTTTTGATGTTACTATGCAGCATTCTAAATGGCTGGCAAAGCTTGGTGCAATTGGTTACGACACCTTGATCTTAATAAACCGGCTTGCCAATTTCATTTCAGAAAAAATATTTAAGAAAGGAAAATTGTCTTTATCAAAAAAAATAAAGAATAGTGTAAAAAGCGCTGTAAAGTTTGTAAATGATTTTGAGCAAACAGCAGCGGATATTGGTATCTCAAATAATTACGATTATGTTATTTGCGGCCACATTCATCAGCCGGAAATCCGTGAATTAAAAAATGCACATGGTTCAATTATGTATTTGAATTGCGGGGACTGGATTGAAAACTTAACAGCACTTGAATACGCAAATAGTGAGTGGACAATTTACAAATATTCAGATGCTGAGTTTGAAGATGAAGAAACAGAAAAATTGGAAGAAAGTGAACTTTCAACTCATCAATTGTTCGATAATTTATTGCAGGAATTTAATCTGATGCGTACGTGAAAATTTTGTATGCAATTCAAGGTACAGGCAATGGGCATTTAAGCAGGGCAAGAGATATTATTCCCATCTTGCAAAATAAAGGTGATGTTGATATTCTTGTTAGCGGCATACAAGCTGATGTGGATTTACCTTACATAATTACTTATAAATTTCAAGGCCTGAGTTTTATTTTCGGAAAGAAAGGTGGGGTTGATCTTTTTGAAACATACAAAAAAAGCAAGGTTCGAAAATTATTTAAAGAGATAAATAGCTTACCGGTTGAAAAATATGATTTGGTTATAAATGATTTTGAACCCGTTTCTGCATGGGCTTGTTACCTGAAAAATAAAGAATGTATTGGTTTAAGTCACCAGGCTGCTGTGTTAAATGCCAAATCTCCGCAACCAAAACATATTGATGTATTGGGCAGATCAATTTTAAAAAATTATGCACCAACAACTGCGCATTATGGTTTTCATTTTAAACAGTATGGCAAAAACATTTTTACACCTGTTATACGAAAACAAGTAAGAGAACTGCGGCCAGCAAACAAAGGTTACTACACTGTTTATTTGCCTGCTTATAACGATGAAAGAATTATAAAAATATTGAGTGTGTTTCCAAATACTAAGTGGGAAATTTTTTCAAAGCATAATAAAAAAGAAATTCAGTTAGAAAATATTTCTGTTTACCCGGTTAGTAATGATGCGTTTATACAAAGCATGGCAAATGCCGAAGGTGTTTTATGCGGCGCAGGATTTGAAACACCCGCAGAAGCATTGTTCTTAAAAAAGAAATTAATGGTAATTCCTATGAAGAATCAATACGAACAACATTGCAATGCCGCTGCTTTAAAAGAAATAGGAATACCTGTTATAAAAAGTTTGAAAGAAAAGCATCTTGATAAAATAAAAAAATGGATTGATTCAGATATAGAAGTTCCTGTTAATTACCCTGATATTACTGAAAGCATAATTGATATGATCCTTGAAAAACATGCGGCGCCGGGCGCAATTATTTTAGGCAAGAAGATTTATTCAGAAAAGAAATTCAGGAAAATAGCCTTAAAAAAAATAATTACACAACTGGGTGCATAATATGGAGATAACAACAAAAGATTTTGGTCAAGATTTTAAATGGGGAGTTTCAACTGCAGCGTTTCAAATTGAAGGCGCATATGATGCTGATGAAAAAGGCGCTTCAATCTGGGATGTTTTTTCAATGCAAAAAGATAAGGTTTATCAAAATCAGCATGCAAAAATTTCGTGTGATTTTTATAACAGGTATATTCAGGATTTGATCCTGATGCAATCACTCAATATTCCGAATTACAGGTTCTCCTTATCGTGGAGCAGGATAATACCAAATGGAATTGGAAAAATAAATTGTAAAGGAGTTGATTTCTATAATCGTGTAATTGATTTTTGTTTGGAGCTTGGTATAGAACCATGGGTCACATTATATCATTGGGATTTACCTAATGCGTTACAGAAAAAAGGCGGCTGGACAAATCGCGATATAATAAATTGGTTCAGCGATTATGTTTCTTTATGCATTCAAAAATTTGGTGATCGTGTAAAGCGTTGGATGGTTTTAAATGAGCCAATGGTGTTTACAGGGGCCGGTTATTTTCTTGGTATTCATGCACCGGGCAAAAAAGGGTTAACAAATTTTTTGGCCTCAATACATCACGCAGCAATGTGCCAAAGTGAGGGAGCACGTGTTGCAAAATCTTTGCGAAGCAATTTAAAAATTGGAACTACTTTTTCATGTTCGCATATTGAACCGCTAACAAATAGAGAATCCGACATATGTGCCGCGAGAAAAGCAGATGCCTTATTGAACAGAACTTTTATTGAGACTTTATCAGGTTTAGGTTATCCAACAAAAGATTTGAAACTATTAAATCGTATTGAGCAAGTTGTGAAAGCCGGTGATGAAAACAAATTGCAGTTCAATATGGATTTCATCGGCATACAAAATTATACAAGAGAAATTGTTACTCACTCTTATTTCATTCCATTTATTAATGCAAAAATTATAAGAGCCGATAAAAGAAATGTTGAAAGAAAGCTGATGAATTGGGAAATTCATCCGCCTTCGATTTATCACATTCTTAAAAAATTCAGCGCATACGCTTCTGCCAAAGAAATAATCGTAACAGAAAACGGCGCAGCATTTCGTGATGAAGTTTGTAATGGATGCGTGCATGACATCAACCGAAAAAAATATTTACAAGATCACATTCAACAAGTGCTCAAAGCAAAACAGGAAGGTGTAAATGTAAATGGTTATTTCGTATGGAGCTTTACCGATAATTTTGAATGGGCAGAAGGTTATCATCCGCGCTTTGGAATTGTGCATGTGGACTTCAGCACACAAAAAAGAATTGTAAAAGATTCAGGCAAATGGTATGGTGAATTTTTAAGCGGCCGAAATTTAAAAGTTGAAATTGAACAAAAATCGGAGTTAAAGCTTGCATCACAGCAATAACGGCTGTATTTATCAAGGTTGAAATTATTATGTAGCTCTAACATCCGTCTTCAACACCTCCTATATTCCTTTACACTTGACTTTAAAAAAAATTTAATTGTACGGTAATCCCATTATAAGCTTAACCGTATTAAATATAATTCCTACTAATTTGGTAGGAATTAAATTATTCTATTACTTTGATGCGATTTTAATAACCTGCTGCTATTAACTATATTTCTTAAAGCTAACCAAATAGTAGCATTTATTATTTATCTGTATGCTGATGGGTAGCCTATTGCAACGATTTCTTTCCGGTGAATGTAATAATGAACTATTAAAACAAAAAGTATTAATATGAGAGATCCATGATAATTAAAAAAAGCCGGATGCTGTTACAGCAGCTCCGGCCCTAAGAACGAAATCAGCCGTGGAATTGTATCAGCAAAAATTGCTGGCACCGGCATTATTATTCATTCCAAAACAAAACTAATGAAATTTTTCTTTTCATTGTTGCTATTCGTATTTAGCGCAACAACTATTGCACAAACAACAAATGATCAACCTGGCGAATTTAATTTATTAGGTAAAGTAGTTGATGAGAAAACGCAGTTTCCTCTCGGTGGTGCAACTATTGAAATCAAAGGTGCTTATCATGAAACATTAGCTACCACTGATGGTGAATTCATCATTAAAACAAAACAGCAATTTCCGTTTATAATCATAGTAAGTTATGTTGGTTATGAAACGAAAGAATTTGTTGTAACCAATGCGCAAAAGGTAACTATTGGTTTATCCGAAGCTACAAACAATAAATTGAACGATGTTGTTGTTGTAGGTTATGGCACGCAACGCAGAACAGATCTTACAGGGTCTGTTGCAACCGTTCCCAAAGAAGTGCTTGCCAAGCCAGCTTCATCTTTTGATAATCTTTTACAAGGTGCTGTTGCAGGTGTTGTGGTTAATCAAAGTTCAGGCCAGCCGGGTGCAACTGCAACTATAAGAATTCGCGGCGGCAATTCACTAAGCTTTGGGAATGATCCTTTATATGTGATTGATGGTTTTATTTATTATAATGATAACAGCTTAATTAATTTATCACCCGGTTCTGGTGTTGTGCCATCTGTAACAGGTGTTTCCTCAAACGGGTTATCAACCATTAACCCTTCAGATATTGAATCAATAGACATTTTGAAAGATGCAGCTGCAACAGCTATTTATGGTTCACGTGGTGCAAATGGTGTTGTTATCATTACAACAAAACGCGGTATTAAAAACAGTAACAACATTTCTTACAGTGCATCGTACGGAGTTCAAAAAGCAGGAAAAGCATTGTCTGTTCTAAATGGTGCGCAATGGGCAGATTTGTTTGATGATTTATATAAAGCAACCCCGACCATACAGGCCGGTCTCGCAAACAATAAAATATTGATTGATTCTTTAGGTGCTGCGGGCGTTAACGGAGATTGGGTTAATGCTGCGTTGAGAACGGGTGATGTTCAAAATCACCAGTTGAGTATTTATGGAGGAGATGAAACATCACGCTATTCCATTTCAGGAAACTATTTTAACCAGAAAGGTATCATCTTAAAAACAGATTTTGAAAGATATTCTGCAAGATTTAATTATGAAAAAACGCTTTTCAGAAATTTAAAACTTGCTGCAAGCATCTTTGGAAGTAACACAACAGAAGATAAGCTTACAGGTACTGCATACAACAACATCGGTTTCGGTAATGCATTTTCAACTTTGTATCTCAATAATCCTTTGCAAACGGTTTATAATGCAGATGGGTCATACAACACAAAGGCAATGCCTGCTATTAATCCAACGCTTATAACCATCAGTGGCCAGCAGTATTCAGATAATTCAATTCTTGATATTGTAAACACAACCAATCAAACAAAATTATCACGTGTGCTTGGTAATTTTTCAGCAGATTATAGGGTGAATAATGATTTGGTATTGAAATCAACTTTTGGTGTTGATATGCTTAATACTAAATTAAATTATTATGCTCCTTCTTATACAACGTTAGGTAACAATGGCGGAACAATTACAGGCTCCGCTTCTGTTGGTAATATTAATTCATTAAGCTGGTTAAACGAAAATACAATTACATACAGCCACGACTTTAAAAGCAAACATTATATAAACGCGGTTGGCGGTTTTACAACACAGTATCAAAAGGCCGATGTTACATTTTCAGCGGGACAATCATTTCCATCAGATGCTACAACATATCATAATCTTTATGCTGCTTCAATAAATAAAGTAGTTGGTTCTTCTGAATCGCAGCAGGTAAGAAATTCATGGCTTGGAAGAATAACGTATTCTTTTGAACACAGGTACAGCATTGTAGTTTCAGGCAGGGCAGATGGTGCTTCGCCTGCAGGTTCAAATAAAAAATGGGGCTTCTTTCCTGCGGTTGGTGTTTCATGGAATACATCTGATGAAGATTTTTTTAAAGGCCTTACAAACACAATCAACAGTTTAAAAATAAGATTAACAGCAGGCAGTGTGGGCAATGCAAACTTCCCTGCATACAGCTCACTTGCTACCATTTCTTCTTATGGTTATTATTTCGGAAATCCATTAACCGCTGCCATTGGTTTGGCACCTACTCAATTAGCGAATCCTGATCTTACATGGGAAACAACAACTCAATACAATGCCGGTGTTGATATGGGGTTGTTTAAAAATCGCATTAGCGTAACTGCTGATGTTTATTACAAAAAAACAACAAACTTGTTTATATCAGGTGCCGGTTTAATTCCGCTTTCAACAGGTTATGCATCTGCATCTGAAAATATCGGAAGCCTTGAGAACAAAGGCATAGAGCTTACATTAAATACAACTAATGTCAGAACCAAAGATTTCTCATGGAAATCAACATTGATTTATGCTGTGAACAAGAATAAAATTTTGAGCTTAGGCCCAAGCCAGTCTTTCTTCCCTGTTGCGCCTACAGGGCAGGTTTCTCCGGTAATTGTGAAAGTTGGATTGCCTGTTGGAACCTTCTGGGGTTACAGCACTGACGGATTACTTACAACAAATGATGTGTACGGTTCTAAAGTAGCACCAAAGCTTGCAGGGGTATCTCAACAAACTGGCGACAGAAAATATGTTGATATAAATGGTGATGGTGTTGTAACAACTGCTGATAAGCATGATCTCGGTAATGCGCAGCCTAAGTTTACTGCAAGCTTCAGCAACACGCTTACCTACAGAAATTTTGATCTGTCATTTTTATTTACAGCATCTTATGGCAACAAAATTTTCAACCTGCTGCAACAGCAATTGGAGAAAACAACTACCACGACAAATGTTTCAACAACGTTGTTAGACAGGTGGGATTCTGTTTCAAATCCAAACGGCGCAACTCCTAAAGTTGTGAATGCACCGGTTGTGCAGGTTGCAGACATTTATATTGAAGATGGTTCTTACATACGTTTGAAAAGCCTTACGATTGGTTACAATTTTTCACCAAATGTTGCTTCAAAAATTCTTGCCAAACAAATAAGAATATATGTGATGGCGCAGAACCTTTTGACCATCACTCATTACAGCGGCCTGGATCCTGAAGTGAATTTCTATGATCAAAACAATCTTCAGCCTGGTATTGATTACGGCGTGTATCCGAATTACAAAACATACACTGTTGGTGTAAGTGTAACTTTTTAATCACACAAAAATTAAAACACATGAAAAAGATATTGATCATCTTTTCAATAATAATAACATCATTAACTGCATTCTTATCGTGCAAAAAATTAACGGAACATCCTGAAGGCGCAATTACTCCGGATAATTTTTATCAAACACAAAGCGATGCAATCGCTGCTGTAACAGCAGTGTACAGTACATTAACAACAGACATCAATAATGATTTTCCTATTTACGGCCGAAACCTGAATTTATTGATTGATAATCCAAGCGATAACCAGGTGTATAGCCCATCGAATACAAATCCTGATGTGCGTGCATTAGGCACAGCAACGTATGTAAGTACAAATGACCGGGTGCATAAAATTTATGCGCAGTTATATTGGGGAATTGATAAAGCAAACATTGCAATTGATAATATTCCAACAATTCCTGCAGAAAAATTTGTTGACCCAATACACTCACAGGCAAACCTTGTACGAGAAGCAAGATTTATAAGAGCGTTATTATATTTTAATCTTGTGCGCATGTTTGGTGCTGTACCACTTGTATTGCACGACCAGCAAACTGTTGAAAGTGCAGGCGAGCTGGTTGGCAGAACTGCTAAAGATTCTGTGTATGCGCAAATCATCACCGATCTTGATTCTGCAACTGCATTGCCTTCATCATACACAGGTGCAAACATTGGAAGAGTCACAAGCGGTGCTGCACATGCATTGCTTGCAAAAGTGTATGTAACAAGACAAGATTGGGCGAATGCAATTACGGAGTTACGAAAAGTTATCACTGCAGGTACTGCAGGTTTTACAGATGCAACAACAGGAAGTTATGGTTACGATCTTTTCGCAAAGTTTTCTGATGCATTCCAGGCTGCAACAAAAAATGGTAAAGAACATGTTTTTTCTGCGCAATTCAATGGAACGGCAGGCGGATTTACAAGCACGAATACTTTAAGTTCATTCACGTGGAGCAGTTCAGCTTACACTGCTGATATTCCTGCAGACAGCAGCGTGGTGCACATTTTTGATATGAATGATCAGAGAAGAAGCGCAACATTTTATGATTCACTTTTTAACCTGTCAACAAATGCATGGGTTAAATGGCCATTTTTTAATTTCTTAAAATTTGTTGATCAAAGCACAGGCTTTACAACAGCGCTGCAAGGCAATCAGGGTGCAAATAGCAAGATAAACTTTCCTGTTATTCGTTATTCAGAAGTGTTGCTTTTATATGCTGAAGCTTTAAATGAATTATATGGCCCTACGCCTGATGCATATAATGCAATCAATATTGTACGTGGAAGAGCTTACAATTCTTATATAAGCAATGGACTGTATACTGATCACACTTATGATCTCGCAGGCTTAACGCAATCCGGTTTTCGTGATGCAGTTTTTACAGAAAGAAGAAAGGAATTTATACAGGAATGCCAGCGCTGGTTTGATCTTGTACGCAGAACAGATTTTGGCCCCGGTATATATTATTTAAACAGTGTTCATAGCATGATTGGCAATCCGAAAGCAGCGGCATCATTGAAAGATACATTGTTTCCGATTCCGCAAACAGAACTCGACCTGTATGGCGGAAGAAATTCAAATTTTTATCAAAATCCAGGTTGGTAAAATAATTACAGGTGATAATCTTCTGTCTCATTCAACAATTCAATTGAGTAAAGAAATTTTCATAAACAGTACGGCCTTTATTCATGAGATAATTGTGATGTAATTGAGGCAGAAGGCTATCATCTAATACTGCTAAGATGCAAATGAATAAAACACTTTGTGCCGCCATGTGTTAGCGGCAGAAAAAATAATGATATGAAAAAGATTTTTGTTTTTGTAATGATGTTTTTTTTATTGAATGAAGCACATGCGCAGACGCCAGTAATTAAAATCACCGGAACAAAATTTCCATTTCAAATTATGCAGCAATGGATTGATGTGTATCGTCAATCACATCCTGGTGTAACATTCGAATTAAGTAAAACAATATCCCCTGATAGTGCGGAAATATTTATTGCAGCACATGCTTTCCGCCGAGGTGAATTAAAAGATAACCAGGTTTTGATTTCATTAAATCGTTATGCCCAATTACCTATTGTAAACAGCAACAGGAGCGATTTAAAAAAATTACAGCAAAAAGGCTTTACAAAAGGTGATTTGCAAAAAATTTATTTCTCGCAGGATGAAACAAACAGCTTCCATGTGTACCGGCGGGATAAAAATGTTTGCGCATCAAGATCTTTTGCGGAAAATGTAACCGGCAAGCAATTAGATGTTGCGGGGGAATTGGTGAATGGCGATGACAGGGCTTTATCCAATGCTGTGAAGTATGATGTAAATGGAATTTCATACAACAATCTTTCACTCATCTATAATTTAAAAACACGCAAGGTTGCAGACAGCATTGCAATTATTCCAATCGATCTGAATGGAAATGGTAAGATAGATGCAGATGAAAATATTTACGCAACACTTGATGACGTGTTGAATTTTTTAAGCACATCAAACAACAACATCATTCCGCAGGATAATGTAAACATCGTTATCAATAGAAATACGATTACCAAACCTGCCCTTGATTTTATTAACTGGATTATTACGCAAGGCCAGCAATACGACCGTGCTTTTGGTTTTCTAAATCTTGATAAAACTATTGCTCAGGAAGAGCAACAACAAATAACTGCCCTCATAAAACACACAAATGATCTCACTATAAAAAATTAAAAACAAATTATGATTAGGATCAAAACACTTTTAGTAAAGCTGATTTTTATTACTGTATTTTTTTTCAGTTTAATAAATATTTATGCACAACAGCAACCTTTCAAGGGCACGATTGGTAAAACATTGAATGATTCAAAAGAATGGTGGGCACCTGTTACAAAGCCGCCTGCTAATGCACCAAATGTGGTGTTGATTATTATTGATGATGAAGGTTTCGGTGCTTCAGAATCTTTTGGCGGATTGATACGAACACCTACAATTGATAGTCTCGCAAATAATGGATTGCGTTATACAAATTTTCATACATGCGCTATTTGCGCACCCACACGGTCAGCATTATTAACCGGCCGCAACAGTGCTTTTGTACATGTATCTGGTTTCTCTCACATCTCAATGTCCGCAGGATTTCCCGGTTGGGATGGAAGAGTTCCCGCTTCTGCAGGAACACTTGCTGAGATATTAAAACAAAATGGTTACAACACATTTGCTGTTGGTAAATATGGCATTACTCCGGATGAAGATGCAACAGATGCAGGCCCGTTTGATCGCTGGCCAAGTGGTAAAGGCTTTGAACATTTTTTTGGTTTCTTAGGTTCACAAACCGATCAATATAAACCTGATCTTGTTGAAGACAATGCTCATGTAACACCAGATGGCAGACACCTAAATGAACAAATAACTGATAAAGCAATTGCTTACATAGCACGCCAGCAAAAAGCTGCGCCCGGTAAACCTTTCTTTTTATATTATGCGCCGGGTGCTGTGCATGCTCCGCACCAGGTTGATAAATATTGGAGTGATCAATACAAAGGCAAGTTTGATGCGGGTTGGGATGTGTACAGGCAACAGGTTTATCAAAATCAAAAAAGATTGGGTTATATACCAGCTAATGCAAAACTCGCTCCCAGAAATTCACGCATTACAGCATGGGATTCTTTGAGTTCAGATCAGAAGAAATTGTTTGCAAGATTTATGGAAGTGTATGCAGGGTATCTTACTTACACCGATTATCAAATTGGAAGAGTGATTAATTATTTGCGCGAAAATGGTTTGTTGGAAAATACATTGGTGTATGTAATACAAGGCGATAATGGCGGAAGCAAAGAAGGTACGTATGAAGGTGTAATTGAACCAAGAACAAACTCAACAAGAACACAAAATGAAGCGGAGTATTTAAAGATCAATCTGCAGGATATTGATTCAATTGGTACACCAAATGCAACAACTAATTATCCTTTAGGTTGGGCGCAGGCTGTAAACGCGCCTTTTAAAGAATGGAAACAAGATGCGGATGCAGAAGGCGGCACACATAACCCGCTTATTATTTTTTATCCCAATTCAATTAAGGCCGGCGGCATAAGAACACAGTATGGCCATGTGATAGATATATTGCCAACTACGCTTGAACTAACAGGCATCAAAGCGCCTGAATACATTAATGGCATAAAACAAGATAGCATTGAAGGCGCATCACTTGCTTACTCAATCAACGATGCAAATGCACCATCGCGTCATAAAATTCAATATTACTACATCTTTGGTTCGCGTTCAATTTATGCTGATGGATGGAAAGCAGAAGCAGCGCATCGCCCTGATGCAATTGACTTCAATTTTACAGGTAACAATCCGCCTGCTGATAAAAATTTTGATGATGATGTTTGGTCGTTGTATAACCTTAATGATGACCCAACAGAATTAAATGACCTGTCAAAAAAGAATCCGCAAAAATTGGAAGAGTTAAAAAAGTTATTTGATGAGCAGGCAACAGCGAATCATTTGTATCCATTGCTTGATTGGTATGATGTGAATAATAAAAGATTCCATCATCCCAACGGTAGCGATACACAAGGCCCGATACAATAAATTTAGTGAATAAATATTCATCTATCAAGAAATAATAAAAATATACTTATGAGTTTTAAAAAGAAATTTTTTTATACGCCAATAATATTCATTGCATTAAATGCACAACAATTATATGCCCAACAAGATCAAACATACAAAGGCACTGTTGGTAAAACATTAGCTGACTCAAAAGAATATTGGATACCGCCTGTAACTGCGCCAAAAGGCGCTCCGAATGTTATATGGATTTTATTGGATGATGTTGGCTTCGGTGCTTCATCAGCATTTGGGGGGTTGATTCCAACACCAGCAATTGATTCACTTGCAAACAACGGTTTGCGCTATACAAACTTTCATACATGTGCTATTTGTGCGCCAACACGTGCTGCATTGTTAACCGGCAGAAACAGTTCTTTTGTTCATGAAGCTGGCTTTTCACATAAAATTTTAGCTGCAGGTTTTCCCGGTTGGGACGGCAAAATTCCTTCAACCGATGGAACGATTGCTGAGATTCTAAAAGCGAACGGTTACAACACTTTTGCGGTTGGAAAATATGGTGTAACACCTGATGAAGAAGATAACAGTGCCGGTCCTTTTGATCATTGGCCAAACGAAAAAGGTTTCGAACATTTCTTTGGTTTCCTGGGTTCTCAAACAGATCAGTACAAACCTGATCTTGCAGAAGATGAAGCAAAGGTGCAACCAGATGGAAGGCACTTAAGCGACCAGATAACTGATAAGGCAATTTTTTATATTGACCGTCAAAAAAAAGCTGCGCCTGATAAACCATTCTTTTTATATTATGCGCCGGGTGCAACACATGCACCGCATGAAGTACCTGATGAATGGCGTGATATTTACAAAGGAAAATTTGATGATGGCTGGGATGTGTATCGCGAAAAAGTTTTTGAACAACAAAAGAAGATGGGTTTAATTCCTTCTTATGCGCAGTTGCCTGATCGTAATCCAAACATAAAGGCATGGAACAGTTTAAGTGGTGATGAAAAAAGATTGTATGCACGTTTTATGGAAGTGTATGCAGCGTATCTAACTTATACAGATCATGAAATAAGCAGGTTGATTGATAAATTGAAAAAAGTAAATCAGTTAGACAACACTTTAATTATTGTAATGATTGGTGATAACGGCGCCAGCAAAGAAGGAACACTAAATGGCGATATTGACCGCTCTTTATTTGTGCAGCAGTCAGACGATGAAATTTTCAAATACAATCTTGCACATATTGATAAAATTGGTAAGCCTGAAGGCACTGAAGCAAATTACCCCTTAGGTTGGGCACAGGCTTGCAACACGCCATTCAGGTTTTGGAAACAAGATGCGCACAGTGAAGGCGGCACACATAATCCAATGATCTTATTTTATCCGAAAGCAATTACAGACAAAGGCGGATTACGTAATCAATATTCATACGTTACAGATATTCTTCCAACAACCCTGGATATAGTTGGTATAAAACCGCCTTCAGTTATTAAGGGCATTAAGCAGGATACGTTGCAAGGTTATTCGCTGGCTTATTCAATCAACAATGCATCAGCGCCATCACATCACACACAACAGTATTACTACATTTTCGGTTCAAGAAGTATATATAAAGATGGCTGGAAGGCAGCTTACGCATTTGAACCAACTATCAATAATAAGCTTGCTACAAGATATTCAGTTGAAGACACAGCGCACAACGACTGGCATTTATATAATTTGAATGATGATTTCAATGAGCGCATTGATCTTGCAAAAAAATATCCTGAAAAATTAAGTCAATTAAAAGCTTTGTTTGATGCAGAAGCAACAAAATATCGGCTCTATCCATTAATTACGTGGGATGATGTAATTAAGAAAGTTATGAGTGCAACAGCCGAGCAAAGAAATGCCCCCGGTAAAATAAGTGATAGTAAATAAATGGCTGATATATCTGTTTAAAGAAATGATATGACACTGAATGATGTTTGGTTATTGATTAAAAAAATTATAGCCGGTATTTTAATTTTTTTAATCCCGCTTTTAGTGATCGCTTTGTTATTATGGCTGATTCAAAAGCAATAATAAACAATGCTGCAGTTTAGCTGCAGCATTATTTTAAATGTAGTAGTTTATAACTTATATAAGCATGTATATATTTCAAAACCAAAAAAATTTTTATGAAGGCAGAAAAAGCAATTACGCAAAAAATTACAAAGGATGTTTCTATAAGCTTGTTTTTGTATGCATTGCCCGTATTATTAATGTTAGTTACATTTTTAATAAGTGGCTCAAAGCCATGGCAGCATTATGTTCCGGCAGATACAAAAATAAACGGACAAGGTTTTCTTGCACAAATATTCAACAATCTTGCAAGTTGGGGTTTGCCTGTAATTATGGTTATTGTAGGCATCATTGAATTTGCGTATGGTTTATATGAAAACCACTGGAGCAAAAATGAACGCATGCTTGACATTATATGTTTCACCTTGCCTAAAGTTTTGGTTGGACCGTTTATTACTTATACATTGTTGAAGTTGTTGCCAATTGTTTTGGCTGATGGTAAAAATATCTTTGGATGGGTTCCATTCTGGTGGGGCTTTTTAATAATCGCCGTCGCAGATGATCTTACTCAATATTGGTATCATCGCATGCATCACCAGTTGCCGTGGTTATGGCGTTTTCACCGCACACATCATTCAGCACCATATATGGGCATGGCAATGTCATCAAGACAAAATTTTTGGTACACGCTGTTCTTCTCGCAAACATATCTTACTGCAATATTGGTATATATGGGTTTAGGTTTTCCCGCATTATTTGTAAAAGGAGTGAAGTCATTAATTACAACAGCAGCACACAGCAGCATTAAATGGGATAAGCCGTTTTATACGTATTCATTTTTAAAGCCAATAGGTTGGATTATGGAAAGATTGATTTCAGTTCCCGCAACACATCATGCACATCATGCAGACACAAATGATGATGGTATAGGAAATTACAAAGGCAATTTTGGCAACATGTTTTTTATATGGGATATTATTTTCGGAACAGGCATCATCACAAGAAAATATCCTTCAGGCTATGGTATTAAACATTATAAACAGGAAGAATGGTACGCACAATTTTTATGGCCAATATTCAAATCAAAAAAAGAAGGAAGCGAATTGCACCAACATGGACCAATGGTTGGAGATACAATAAATGATGAATTGAATATTGATACTAATTATTAATTTGATTAAGCTGTGTGTTGAAAGGCATGCAGCTTTTGCTGTTCACTACTCACCTTTTATAAAACTAAAAAAGGCATCCCTTAAAGAACAGCTCGCTTATTTAGTTTAAATCAAATAATTCTTTCACGAAGGCAGCAAAGGAATTAAGAAATTTAGAACTTAATAATTCAATTTCTTACTTTCATTATTAGCTCATTTTTGCCGCCTAAAGCCTCCTTTGTAAACTCAAATAAGGGAAATTAATCTTCCCACACGGTAAGGCCTTCGCTGCAGTTGGCGCAGATGTCAATGTTTTTGCGGCTTTTCATTAGTTCACTGCGGAACTGTTTATAATTGTCGTTATTCCAAATTTGTTTAAACGACTGCGTTTGCAAATTACCAAGCCGGTGCATCGCATCTTTATCAAAGCAACAAGGCACTACCAATCCATCCCATGTAATAACATTTGCGTGCCAAAGTTTCCAGCAATGATTTTTCATATTGCTTTTGCTTTGCATTTTTCCTTCAGCATTTCTGCGGTAACGGCTATATTTAGTTATAGAAGGAATAAGGTTATGAGGATCGTTTTCATAATCGTAAACCTGTGCAGTTTTAAAGCGCACCTGGTCAACACCAATTTCTTTTGCTAACTTTTTAATGTCTTCAATTTGATGTTCATTAGGCTTCACAACAAGAAATTGAAAAAATACAAATGGTGTTTTGCTTTTTAATTCTTTTTTCCATTTTACAATATTGCGTGCGCCTTGTAAAACTTTTTCAAGGTTACCGCCAACGCGATATTGTTTATAAACATCTTGAGTTGTGCCATCAATAGAAATAATTAAACGGTCCAGCCCGCTTTCAACCGTGCGTTTTGCTTTTTCATCAGTTAAATAATGCGCATTGGTTGATGTTGCTGTATAAATTCCTTTGTCATGCGCATACTTTACCATTTCTAAAAAATCAGGATTTAAAAATGGCTCGCCCTGGAAATAAAAAATAAGATATAAAAGCTCTTTGTAAATGTCATCAATTGTTTGCCTGAAGAAATCTTTTTTCAGCATACCTGTTGGCCGTGTAAAAGCACGCATACCACTTGGGCATTCCGGGCAACGAAGGTTACAGGATGTTGTCGGTTCAAATGAAACAGATATTGGATAACCCCATTGTATCGGCTTTTTAAACAACTTTGTTAACTGGTAACTTGTTACAACTTTTGCCGAATTTAATATGCGGCGAAAGGTAAGCTTGGATAAAAGGTTTTTAGTATCGTTCCAGTTAAAATAAGCCATAAAGAACTGTAAAATTACAACTATCAATTTTAATGAAGCAAGTGGTTCCCAAAACGGCTTGCAATAAGTTTAAACCAAAAGAAATATTTTTGGGCAGCACGAAATTTTAGAAACACATCATATGAAAACATTTCTCTTTTTTTTATCCGTACTTATTACCTGCTGTAACTGTTTTGCTCAAACCACTAACATTGAAAGGACAAAAGAAATTGCGCAACTTGAAAAAGCAAATTATAATGCCGCAAATAATAAGACTGCTTCACTTGCATCAAATAATTTCCAGGTAACTTATTATCGCTGCGACTGGAATATTGATCCTGCCGTAAGATATATCAGCGGCAGCGTAACATCTTATTTTAAAACAACTGCATTCACCAATCAAATCGTTTATGATTTTACAAATAAGCTTACGGTTGATAGCGTGATCTATCATAATCAACATGCAATATTTTCACAACAATCTAATTCAACATTAATTATTAATTTTTCCGTTGAGTTTGGAATTGGCAAACAGGATTCTGTTGCTGTTTATTATCATG
>JAFBAF010000293.1 GCA_019247895.1 Parafilimonas sp.
ACTTCTGTACCTGCTGTTTTTGCGGTATAGCCGCTTAAAAATTGATACATAGCCTGTCCAGGTGTTAATAAACTAATTGGAGGAAACACGCCATAAGCGTCACACGTTAAAAAGAAAATATTTTCTGGTTGGCCACCAACGCTTGGATGCATGGCATTTGAAATAAACTCAAGCGGATAACTTACTCTTGTATTTTCAGTGATTTTTTTACTTTCAAAATCAATTTCATTTGTGCCCTCAAAAAAAGTGACATTTTCTACCAAAGCTCCCGGGCGAATCGCATGAAATATCTCAGGTTCTTTCTCTTCACTCAAATCAATACATTTTGCATAACAACCGCCTTCAAAATTGAATACGCCTTTATCTGTCCAGCCATGTTCATCATCGCCGATTAATTTTCTGTTGGCGTCTGCACTTAAAGTAGTTTTACCAGTACCGCTTAAACCAAAGAAAATAGCAACATCACCTTCTTCTCCAATATTAGCGCTGCAATGCATACTTAAAACATTTTTTTCTTGCGGCAGTATATAATTTAAAATAGTGAACATACCTTTTTTTATTTCACCTGTGTAAGCTGTGCCGCCAATTAAAACTGTTTTATGCTTGAATGATATAACAGCGAAATTGCTTTGCCTTGTCCCGTCGTTTTCAGGATCAGCTTTGAATGATGGCGCATGAATGATTTGCCAATCAGCCTTAAAAGATTCCAATTCTTCTTCATGCGGCTTTATAAACATATTCAGGGCGAAAAGATTGCTTGAAGGGTTTTCATTAATTACCCGAATATTTACCCTGTAATTTTCATCAGCGCAAACATAACAATCGCGAACCCACACCTCTTTTCTTTTATTTAAGAATTCAATCAATTCGTCTCTTAACCGTAAGAAATATTTTTCTTCTATTGGCTGGTTAAAACAATTCCAGTCTATATTCTTATTGGTTTCAGTATCCTCTGCAAAAAATTTGTCCTTAGGGCTTCTGCCTGTAAACTCACCTGTATTAATACATAAAGCGCCGGTGTTATTAAGCACTCCATCATTACGCTGCAATGTTTGCTCTGTTAGTTCATCTGCAGAAAGTTGGTAGTTAATATTAGGTTTGTTTAATCCGATCTTTTCTAATTGCTGCATAGGAATAAAAACAGTGAGTGTTGACATAAAAACATTTGTTTATAAAGACAGAGAGCAAAAATATTACACAAATACTTACTACCGTTAGTTTTTTTGAGAAAAATTGGTGAAAGCATTAAACTTTTCCGTTATTATGCACACTAATCAAGCGATTTAATAAAGTCTTAAAACTTTAGCTCTGTCACTTTGCAAATAATTTCTAATTTTACACGTTAATTTAAAAAATCATCCAAATGAAAAAAATTATAGTATTGATGATAGGTGTAATTGCTGCAGTTACACTTTATGCCCAGGCCCCGCAGGTTGCTGATAATGATATAACAAAAGTTATACAGTTCAAGGAGACAGATCATGACTTTGGAAAAATACCTTATGGCAAGCCTGCTGAATTTACACTTAATATGAAAAATATTTCAAACGATTCAGTTACAATTGAAGATGTAAAAGTTGGTTGCGGTTGCACCACACCAAAATGGCAGCCTGGTCCTTATGCCGCTGGACAGGATTTCAATATTCAAATTGGTTTTAATGGCTATACTGAAGGCCAGTTTAATAAAGTGGTTACCATTTATTTTAAAGGTGGATTAAGTCAGCTTATAAAATTCCATGGCGAAACGTATAAAACACCTGATAATCCTGCACCCAATAATGGTGGTGTACAGCAATTAAAATCTGGAGGTAAATAATGCGCATTATTTTAAGTTGTATAGCCGCCCTGCTTTTCATCACAGCCCATGCGCAAAACGATACAAGTGCTGTTGCATTTAAAACAACTACTTATTCATTTGGAAATATTAAGCAGGGAAAGCCGGTTACTACAGAGTTTTCATTTGAAAATAAAAGCAATAAGAATCTTATAATTGAAACGGCGACAGCAGAGTGTGGCTGCACTACGCCCGACTATCCAAAAACACCTGTTCAAAAAGGCAAATCAGCTGTTATAAAAGTTACATACAATGCTGAAAGCCCAGGTAAGTTTACAAAAAGAGTTACTGTAAAGTTTATGAATATCGCAACTCCGGTAATACTTACTATTGAAGGGGAAGTAACACCGTAAACGATCTGGTACTTATAAAAAAAGCCCCGTGAAAACGGGCTTTTTTATTTATAACAACCCGATTATCCGTTACACATTGCGTTAATCACAATCTTTAATAACCAGTAAATACTATTTGTAGATTTCACGATAAATAATTGCATCATGAAAAAAATTACTACTTTATTAATTTGTGTTTGCATGTTGTTCAAATTGCAGGCACAACTTACAACAACACCAAGCGGCGGCAACAAAAAAGCCATGGTTGGTGAACGCATTGGCTTAACTGATGTCACAATTCATTATGACAGGCCAGGCGTAAAAGGCCGTGAAGGAAAGATCTGGGGACAACTTATTCCTGTTGGATTTACTGACCAGGGTTTTGGAAGCAGCAAAGCAGCGCCATGGCGCGCCGGTGCAAACGAAAACACTACCATAGAGTTTTCTACTGATGTAAAAATTGAAGGACAAGCCTTAGCAGCAGGTAAGTATGGTTTTTTTATTGCTTATGATCCTAATGAGTGCACAATAATCTTTTCAAAAAATTCAACAAGCTGGGGTAGTTTTTTTTATAATGATAAAGAAGATGTATTGCGCGTAAAAGTTAAGCCTGTTGCTATAGACCAAAGTGTTGAATGGCTTAAATATGAATTTGTTCATCAAACTCCGAACAGTGCAGACATTGCACTTCAGTGGGAAAAATTAATGATACCTTTTAAAGTAGAAGTTGACGTTAACGGTGCTCAAATTGCATCTTTTGAAAATGAATTAAGAAATAGTAAAGGTTTTATGTGGGAAAGTTGGGCGCAAGCTGCGCAATGGTGCGTTGACAATAATACCAATCTTGACGAAGCATTGTTATGGAGCGATTCTGCAACAAGTGTAAACTTTGGTGGCGATAAAAGCTTTCGCGCATGGAGCACAAAAGCGCAAGTATTAAACAAACTTGGCAGAGCAGCGGAAGCAGATTCAATTATGAAAAAAGCGTTGCCTTATGCAGAAGTTTTTGAATTGCATCAATACGGCAGGCAGCTCATCACACAGAAAAAAAATAAGGAAGCATTGGAAGTATTTAAAATGAACTATGATAAAAACCCAAACCAGTTTACAACTTTAATGGGTTTAACAAGAGGATATGCAGCAAACGGAGATTTTAAAAATGCTTTAAAGTATGCAAACATGGCTTTGCCTTTAGCGCCTGATGCACAAAACAAAAACAATGTTGAAACCATTATTCAAAAACTAAAAGATGGGAAAGACATCAATAATTAGAAATACCATCTTGATAAAAAACACGCATCATTTAATGCGTGTTTTTTTATGCGTATAACATTATTACAATTAAAAAAGTTACGATAACAAATACAACACCTGTAAAAAAAACTTTGTAAGCAATATCAAGGTAAACAAATTTTTTTGATAGCACTTTTCTCACCTGGAAAGATTCCTTAATAAGTTCATCAAACACAAGCTGCTTATTTACCTTGAAAAGATCATTCATGTCTTCATAATATTTTTCAAGACGAACATGTTTAAAATCGGGGTCTAATTTATCAAAGCTTCCAAAGAAAAAAGGCTCTTTTTCGTATTGCACATCTTTTAAAAAAGTTTTACCCAGTGGTTTACTGGCAAGGATGCTGTAAAAAATAGTGATACCTGCAACGATGAGAATAGCTGCCGCAGGAATTATAAGCGAATGCATGTCCTGAATTTTCTTGGCAACAAAACCAATTATAACAGAAGCGAGAATTGAGTTTACCTGTATAAGTAAAGCAGCTTTCCTGTCTGCAATAGCAATAAGATTTAGATAATTGCGAAAAGCTATTTTAAAAAGATCTTCGTTTTCTTTGTCTAAAGATTTAGGTTCGTACGAATATTTTTCGAGGATCTTTTTTTCTTTTCGCTCGTCGCTGTTTTGTTTGCCCATAAAACAATTATTAGGTACAAATGTTTCTGTTGTAAGTTAGAATATTTACATTATATAGTATCGCATTTTTATCAGCACCACAGCACGATATATTCCCACGCCTGCAATTCAAAAGTTTGCACTGCGCTTAATTTGTAATTTATGTCAGAAAATAAATGTGTGAAATTGCCTCCAAGCAAAGGATGAGTTAGCATACATTTCAACTTGTCTTTATTACTGAAATTGAAAATTGCTAAGACTTTACTATTTCCATTAAAACGCAGAAATGCAAAAACGCTTTCATTGAAATCTGTTGGCAGTACGTTGATGTTTCCGGTTTCTTGCAGCGCAGGGTTTGAAGATTTTAAGGTAGTTAGTTTTTTATAAAAATTTTCAAGTTTAGACGGATGATTATTCCATTCAATTTCATCTTTATCGAAAAATTTTAAACGTTTTAAATTAGGAAGCTCCTGTCCGCTATAAATTAGTGGAATGCAAGACCACACAAAAGTAAAGACAGCGAATGTTTTTGCAGCTTCACCATATTTTTCGTATTCCGTTCCATTCCAGCTATTCTCATCGTGGTTAGCTGTAAAAAAAAGTTTTAAAGCACCTTGCGGATAATCTTGGTATTCCTTTAAAACATTCTTCACATCTTGCAATGATGCATATCCTTTCATTAATTTTTCTGTTGCATGCATCCATTTCCATGCATAAGTAGCATCAAATACTTTATGATATTCGGGCACTTCACACTCCGCTAACCAAAATAACGGCTTAATAGCTTCACATTGTTGTTTTGCATCTACCCAAAAATCAAGCGGCACCAAATGCGCCATATCACACCGAAAGCCGTCAATATCACATTCGTTTATCCAAAACCGCATGCACTCAATCATTGCAGCTCGTAAATCTTTGTTTTGATAATTCAGATCAATCACATCAGCCCATCCATGTTGTTCAGTAAAATTGCCTTGCGCATCATGTTCATACCAATCATCATGTTCTTCAGTCCAGCCATGATCGTATCCTGTATGATTTGCAACCCAATCAATGATCAGTTTCATATCTAACTCATGCGCCTGCCTCACTAAATTTTTAAAGTCATTTAAATCGCCAAATTCTGGATTGATTGAAACATAATCGCTGCATGCATAATAACTGCCAAGTTCGCCTTGCCTTTCTTTTTTACTAATGGGTGTTATGGGCATTAGCCATAAAATTTTTACACCCATTTCCTTTAACCGCGGCAGATGTTTTGCAAATGCATTAAACGTTCCCTGATGTGTGTATTGACGAACATTTACTTCATAAATATTCGAGCTATTCTTCCACTCGTTAGTATAAATACTTTTGCTCATAATAATATTACACAGCAAATTAACGGCAAGAGTTTAAATAGGCGGCATTGAATAAATACTATTATTTTGTATTGTTCATGAGTCAAACAAATCTTTCCCGCAAAATAAGTTTGTTACAAGCCAGTGCCATCAATATGATTGATATGGTTGGCATTGGTCCGTTTGTGGTAATGAGTTTTGTTGTGGAAAAATTAAATGGCAGTTTTTTTTTATATGCATGGATAGCCGGCGCATTTTTATCTGTTATTGATGGAATGGTGTGGAGCGAATTAGGTTCAACTTTTCCATTAGCCGGTGGCAGTTATAATTTTTTAAAGGAAGGCTTTGGAAAGAAGTGGGGAAAACCAATGAGTTTTTTGTTTGTATGGCAAACAATGATACAGGCACCGTTGGTGATTGCATCTGCAGCAATAGGTTTTGCTCAATACTTAAATTATATTGTTGCCTTAACTGAAGTGGAAAGTAAAATTGTAAGCGGCGCTGTTGTTGTGCTGATAGTTGTGTTGTTATACAGGAATATTGAAACGATTGGTAAAATAAGTGTGTTACTTTGGATTGGCGTGTTTATAATTATGGGTTGGATCATTATCGGCGCTTTAATGCATGGCAATTTTGTTGAACCGATTAAACATATAAATGATGGCCTGCAAATGAATAAGGCCTTTGCTGCTGCTTTGGGATTTGCAAGCGTAAAAACCGTGTATAGTTATCTTGGTTATTACAATGTTTGTCATTTAGGCGGCGAAATAGTTAATCCCGAAAAAAATATTCCGCGCAGCATGTTTATTTCAATTGCGGTTATTTGCTTTTTGTATTTAATGATGAACATTAGCGTTGCTTCCATTCTTTCGCTAAATAATATAGCGCAAAGCCATTTTGTTGTAAGTGAATATATCAATGTTATTGCCGGGCCAACCGCAGCTATAATTGCAACAGCAATTATATTGTGGGTTGCATTTGCTTCAGTATTCTCTGCAACGCTTGGTTATAGCAGAATACCTTATGCAGCTGCGAAAGACGGTGCTTTCTTTTCAGTTTTTGCGAAGCTGCATCCAACAAAAAATTTCCCTTATGTTTCTTTATTGGTTTTAGGCAGTGTTGCTTTTGTACTAAGCATTTGTGTAAAGTTAAGTGAAGCAATAACTGCCATTCTCGCCATGCGGATTATAATCCAGTTTATTGGCCAGGCAATTGGTTTATTGTTATTACATAAACGCAAAAGCAAATCATTCTTCAAATGGAGAATGCCTTTATATCCATTACCAGTAATATTGGCAATTGCGATATGGTTGTATATTTTTAAATCAACTGAAGGAAAAATGATGTTAATGGCAGGTTGTATTATCCTTGCAGGAATTATCGCTTACCTTATTAAATCAAAATATAAAAAGGAATTTCCTTTTAACAAAGGTGACACGGATGAAATGATAAATAATATCGGTACAGAATAATAAAATTATTATAGAACAAACGAACTCGCATTCGTTCTATAATAATTCAAATCAGTTTTTCCATTAACTCAAAAAACTCTGCACCAGCAGATCGTACACAGGAGCCGGTAAAACGATTGGTTTTGTCGGGATATTTTTTTTGGATTTCATGTTTCTTAAACGAGTAATTTTCTTATTAATTTTAAATATGCAGGATGCATTTAGCTATTCTAATAGCCCGATTGAACATTTGCCATGAGCGGCTCCATAAATAAGATTTTCTTTGTATAAGAATTAGCTGTAGCATTTACTAAACAGTTAAATCCAATAGCCATTACGTTTCCGTTCATCTATGAATTTAAAACTGTTCTGTTTTGCATTAATAGCGTTGCCTGGGGTTTTGCATGCTCAGCAAACCCAGGATTCAACTGAAAAAAGCTGGACGGGCTTTGTTGAGGCAGATTATTATTTTATTCCGGCAGATGAAATACATCCAACTATTACTGCGTCTGTTGATCACAAAGCATTGCATCTTGAGGCAAGATATAATTATGAAGATTTTAATACAGCTTCTTTTCATGTTGGTTATTCATGGCAAAAAGATGGAGATTTTTCAGTTACGGCAACAGCTACGGGAGGGATTGCCGTCGGTTTATCAAACGGAATATTGCCTGGTTTTGAGTGCAGTGCTGATTATTCAAAACTGAGTTTTTATTCAGAGAATGAATACATGTTTGCTTTTAACGGAAAAGAAAACAATTTTTTTTATTCGTGGACACAATTAAGTGCATCTATTTTTAAAAACGTTTCTGTTGGTGTTTCCGCAGAAACACTAAAGTTGTATAAAACAAAATTCGATGTACAGAAAGGTGTTTATGCTGAATACGCAGCCGGGAAATTTTTATTTGATGTATATTATTTTAATCCTTTTTCACAGTACAATTATGTTGTAGGCTCGGTAGCTTTTAATTTTTAGTCTCGTTGTAAAAGATTATCCAACACATGAACTACAATAGGGCAGAACTCTGCATTTTTTAAAGTGATGTGTTGGCGTTTTATAAACACATCTTCATCAGTGTAAGGAAAGCGTTCGCAATCTGAAGGCCTCACTTCATAGATACTGCAATAATTATCTGCTCCTAAAAACGGGCATGGTGTTGATTTTACAACATAATCGCCTTCATTATCCAACCGTAAATATTCTTTTATAAATTCACTTTCTTTTTGTTTAAGATGTTTGCTGATGCGTTTAATGTCCGGCGTTTTAAAACGGGGCGAATAGTTTTTGCAACACATCGCACAATCCAAACAATTTATTTTTTCAAAAGCTTCTTCATGCAATGCAGGCAAAGCTTTCAACACTTTGTTCTTATCAGCTTTTTGTAAAAACTGCTTATATTTTTTTAATTGAGATTTATCGCTTTGCGGCATAAAACAAAAGTATTGTATTCATATTCCAGTTTATATAGTCATTCACAAATCAATAATTATTTTTGCAAATTCTTTTATAATGAATTCACTTCGCGAACAATGGCTTATATTAATTTCAACCCCGATTTATTTTATAATTATCGGGCTTGAATTAATTCTTTCGCATATAAGTCATCGTAAAACTTATACAATAAAAGATTCATTAACTAACCTGTATTTAATGTTGTTGAATTCAGGTATCGATCTTGCTTTCAGGTTAGTTTATCTTGTCATTTTACAATATTTCTTTTTACACGCTGTAATGCACTGGCAAAATGCTTTTGCATATTGGATAATTCTTTTGCTTGCAGAAGATTTTTTGTACTACTGGCTGCATCGGTTTGATCATGAGATACGTTTTTTTTGGGCGACGCATGTTACACATCACAGTTCACAAGAATTAAATTTTTCTGTAGGATTTCGCTCTTCGGTTTTTCAGCCTTTATATCGCTTTATCTATTTTATTCCATTAGCATGGTTTGGTTTTGCACCATTGGATATTGTGTTTATGTATTCTGCTACGCAGATTTGGGGCATTTTCGTTCACACTAAAATAATAAAAAGAATGGGCTGGCTTGAATATATTTTGATTACACCATCTCATCATCGCGTTCATCATGCATCAAACCCAAAATATCTTGATAAAAACATGGGAATGTTTCTAGTAATATGGGATAAATTATTCGGAACATTTCAACCTGAATTACCGGATTCAAAATATCAGCCTATAAAATACGGCTTAACTAAGAACATTGAAAAACCAAATGCAGTAAATATCGTTTTTCATGAATGGAAGCAAATGTGGAAAGATGTTTTTCAAAAGGGCATTTCTTTTCAGCAACGAATGGGTTATTTATTTGGACCACCGGGCTGGAGCCACGATGGAAGCCGCTTAACCAGCGAAGAATTGCGGCAACAGGAAAAAACTCACCAGGAAACAAGAATAGAAAATCAAGATACAAGGAATAAACACCAGGTGTTGAATCTTAAATCCTGAAACTTGCATCTTGCTTCGCACGTTTTCCACTTTCACTTTTATTAACGAATGTTAGCACGTAACTTTGCGCATCTTTTTAATACCTACATTTTACAGGAGCTTAGAACATGAACTTATTTGAATTACAATCAAGGGAATTTTCTCATAGACATATTGGGCCTGATACAACTGAAGCAAATGAAATGCTGAAGGTTATTGGTGTGAACAATTTAAATGAATTGATTGATAAAACCGTGCCTGCGTCTATTCGTATGAAGCATGATTTGGATTTGCCTGAAGCAATGAGCGAACATGAATATTTGCAGCACATAAAAAACATTTCATTAAAAAATAAGCTTTTTAAAAATTATATCGGGCAAGGTTATTATGATACAATAACGCCTTCTGTTATTCTGCGCAATGTTTTTGAAAACCCCGGTTGGTACACGCAGTACACTCCTTACCAGGCAGAGATTTCACAAGGCCGTTTGGAAAGTTTATTGAATTTTCAAACAATGGTAAGTGATCTTACAGGCTTGCCAATTGCAAACGCTTCTTTGTTAGATGAAGCCACTTCCGCAGCAGAAGCAATGACGATGTTCTTCAATTTATTAAACAGAGATCACGATCATATTGAAAGAGCAAAGTTTTTTGTTGATGAAGAGATCTTCCCGCAAACAAAACATGTACTAATAACAAGGGCTGAACCGATTGGAATTGAATTGATTTTCGGTGATTATAAAACAGCGGCAATTGATAAATCTTACTTTGGGGCTATCATTCAATATCCAAACGATAAAGGTTCAATAGAAGATTACCGCGAATTTATTCATGAAGTGCATAGTAATAATGCATTTGTTGTGATGGCAACTGATTTGCTTGCGTTAACATTGCTTACTTCTCCTGGAGATTTAAATGCGGATTGTGCTGTTGGTTCTGCACAACGTTTTGGTGTGCCGTTAGGTTATGGCGGTCCGCATGCAGCATTTTTTGCAGCGAAAGATGAATTCAAAAGAAATATTCCGGGTCGTATAATTGGTGTTAGTGTTGATGCGCAAAATAACCGTGCACTGCGCATGGCTTTGCAAACAAGAGAGCAGCATATAAAGCGTGAAAAAGCAACATCAAATATTTGCACTGCGCAGGCTTTGCTTGCGAATATGGCAGCAATGTATGCTGTGTTTCATGGTGCAGATGGTTTGAAAAATATTGCGCAACGTGTTGCTGTTTTAACGCAAACTGTTGCTGAAAGCATTGAAGCGAGAGGCTTTGAGCTTATATCAAAAAATTATTTTGATACAATAACTATTAAAGCTGATAATGCTGATGCGATTCATGCTAAAGCAGAAAGACAAAAGATCAATCTTCGTTATATTGATAAAAATCTGATTGGAATA
>JAFBAF010000095.1 GCA_019247895.1 Parafilimonas sp.
AGCTCAATATTCAACTTTCCCTTGCCTTCTAAATCTGAAATCTGCTGCTGAGAAAGTTGCGCAATCGCCACGGAAGCTTCTTTCATTTTTGAGCCAAGTTTTGCGCCCAGCACTTTAAAGTTGGGTTTTACCTTCTTATGAATAATGTTATTGGCTTCCGTTGCAAATTCTACCTCTTTTATATTTACTTCTGCCTTAATAAGATCCTGAACTTTTTGAAGCTGAGATTTCATTTCAGCATTCAAAACAGGAATTAAAACCTTTTGCAAAGGCTGCCGAACTTTAATATTTGTTTTTTTACGAAGTGATAATATTAAAGACGATGCATCCTGCGCCAATTGCATTCTTTCTTCCAAAGATTCGTCGATCAAATTTTCATTTGCTGTTGGAAAATCTGTATGATGAACAGATGAAACATTAAAACGATTTGTTATGCTGTTTAAATTTTTAAAAACAGCATCGCTGAAAAATGGAGAAACCGGTGCCATTAAACACGTTATTTTTTCAAGGCATTCATATAAGGTTTGATAAGCCGCAATTTTATCCTGTTCATATTCACCCTTCCAAAACCTTCTTCTGCATAAGCGCACGTACCAATTGCTTAAATGTTCATCTAAAAACTCTTCAATTAATCTTCCTGCAATAGTTGGCTCATAATCATCCATTGCTTCGGTAACTTTTTTAATAAGTGTATTTAGAGAAGATAAAACCCAACGATCAATTTCAGGCCTTTCATTTATCGAAATATAATCTTCTTTAAAGGCGAAGTCATCAACATTTGCATACAAAGCAAAAAACTGGTAAGTATTATATAAGGTGCCGAAGAATTTACGCTGCACTTCTTTTATGCCATCCAAATCAAACCGAAGATTATCCCATGGTGATGCATTCGTGATCAAATACCAGCGTGTAGCATCGGCTCCAAAATCATTAATTGTTTTAAACGGATCAATTATATTACCAAGCCGCTTACTCATTTTCACGCCGTTCTTATCTAAAACCAAACCGTTGGAAACACAGGTTTTGTAAGCAAGCCCCGAATATTTTTCATCTGTTGCTTCAATACCATTTTTCTTCAGTTCATCCTGAACAGATTCTTTTACCAGCGCAGCAATGGCATGCAAAGTATAAAACCAGCCACGGGTTTGATCGACACCTTCGGCGATAAAATCTGCAGGAAAATTATCAGCAAACGTTTCAATATTCTCGAATGGAAAATGCCATTGCGCATAAGGCATTGCGCCACTATCAAACCAAACATCTATCAAATCTGAAACACGTTTCATTGGTTTGCCTGATTGTGAAACCAACACAATCTCATCCACCATTGGTTTATGCAGGTCAAGGTTTTCTTCTGCCAGAAATCTTTCATTCATTGTGCCAAGCTCATTGTCTGCCTTCTTTCCTTCAGCACGTAATTCTTCAATTGAACCAATGCAGATTTCTTCATCACCATCTTTTGTTCTCCAAACAGGAAGCGGCGTTCCCCAAAAACGGCTGCGGCTTAAATTCCAGTCAACCATATTTTCCAGCCAGTTACCAAATCTTCCTTCGCCGGTAGATTTTGGCTTCCAGTTGATGGTTTTATTCAGCTCAACCATCCTGTCTTTTAACGCAGTCGTTTTTATGAACCATGCATCAAGCGGATAATATAAAACTGGTTTATCGGTGCGCCAGCAATGCGGATAACTGTGCTCGTATTTTTCAACTTTAAAAGCACGGTTTTCTTTTTTCAATTTTACACAGATGTCAACATTTACATCCTGGTAGTTTGATTCATCTTTGTAATTTTTTACATAACGGTTGCTAAATTCCCCAAGACCATCTATAAATTTTCCCTGCCTGTCAACCATCGTTAAAATACCAATATCATATTTCTTTCCAACCTTAAAATCGTCTGCACCAAAGGCAGGCGCTGTATGAACGATGCCGGTTCCATCTTCCGTTGTTACAAAGTCGCCCAACAAAACTTTAAATGCATTTGGATTATTGGTTTTGTTGGCTGAATAAGGAAGCAGTTGCTCGTAAGAAATTCTTTCTAATGATGCGCCTTTAAATTCTGCAAGAATCTTCCAGGGAAGCGTTTTTGAGGTTGAATTATAAGCAGTAAAATTGCCGCCTTCATCATCTGCTTTAAAATACTTATTCAGTAATGCTTTGGCAAGAATTACATTTATTGGAAGATGTGTATAAGGATTGAAAGTTCGTACTAAAACATAATCAATGCTTGGCCCAACTGTTAATCCAAGATTTGAAGGCAAAGTCCATGGAGTTGTTGTCCAGGCAAGAAAAAAGACCTCACCCCCCGCCCTCTCCGAAGGAGAGGAAGCCTGTAGCCGCTCTATAATTTCAAAGATTTTTTTTGCAGTTGGGTGGTTTGCATTAGCCCCTCCTTTGGATGGGTTGGGGAGGCGGAACATTGCCACGCAACTCGTATCCTTCACATCTTTATAGCAACCAGGCTGATTTAATTCATGAGAACTTAAACCGGTTCCTGCAGCAGGAGAATATGGTTGAATGCTTACATCTTCATACAACAAACCTTTATTGTATAATTGCTTTAGCAACCACCAAAGCGTTTCAATATAATTATTTTCAAAAGTGATATATGGATGCTCGAGATCAACCCAATAACCGATCTTTCTTGTAAGCTCATCCCATTTATCTTTATACCGAAGCACAGCTTCGCGGCACTTTTTATTATAATCTTCAACTGAAATTTTTTTGCCGATGTCTTCTTTAGTAATGCCTAACTCTTTTTCAACGCCTAATTCAACAGGCAAACCATGCGTATCCCATCCACCTTTACGTTTAACCTCGAATCCTTTCATGGTTTTATACCGGCAAACCAAATCTTTCAGAGTGCGGGAAATAACGTGATGAATTCCGGGCATGCCATTGGCACTCGGCGGACCTTCATAAAAAACAAAAGGTTTTGCGCCTTTCCTCAAAGACACACTTTTTTCAAAAGCATTTTCTTTGCTCCACTCGCTTAGTATCTCTTTTTCAAAAGCCGGAAGATCTAAGCCTGAAAATTCTTTGTACTTGTAACCCATATTACTCTAAAAACCTTGTGAATCAATGTAAAAGTTGGCAAAGGTAGGAATATAAGGCAAAACATAGCAAGTTCAGCGCATGCGGATACATTTGTTCACTTAACATTATAAAAAACCAAGACCCGGTTCGAATAAGTTAAGGCTGATTTTTAGACGCAGCAACCGGTGGCTGGTAATCAGGCACTACATTATGAATTGGTTTAATGGTTTTAAGAAAAGCAAAAATTGCTTTTAATTCATCATCCGTATAATTGTTTACACCCGCTACAGGCATTGGTGGCATAAGTGGGCGTGAACCGGCAATTCCTTTAAATACGTCTTGTCTTATGCAAGTAATAAATTGTTGTTCTGTCCATGCGCCGATTCCTGTCGAGTCCGGGGTAAGATTAGCGCTGTAAGAAGTTCCCCACGGCCCGTTCCATGCGGTTAAATCCTGCGTTGCAGCTAAACCTTTTTTCAATTGGCCGGGCAATAAAGCAGGCGCAGGTAATTGAGACGGATGGCCGGAAAGCATTAAATCCATATCATCAGCAGGCCCTTTATCAGACATTTTTTTTGGTGTGTGACAATCATTACAGCCGCCGGTTGCCACTAAATGCTTTCCCCATTCTGCCTGGCTTGCATAACCTGCATACATATTCGTATTACCTGATGCAGAATCGTTAGATGCAGAAGTTGATGTTGAACCATTGTTGCAACGGGAAAATAAAAAACCAACAGCACATAATGCGCTTAGAATTGTGAATTGAGTTTTCATCTGTTTTAGTTTGGTTTTGAGTAAATAAAGTTTGAGTTTTTTTCCAGAAATATTATAAGCAAGTGTTTTAGTAAATCAGAAGTAAAATAAATAAGTTATCTGTATAAAAAAAATAATACAGAATAGTTAGTTCTATATTATTTAATAAAAACCCGGTTTAATAATATTCTATAAGTAACTCAAATTAGTTTTTGGAGACAATGCAATTATCGTTTCATACATTAAACGAATAGTATTGTCAACATCATCGCGATGTAACATTTCAACGGTTGTATGCATGTATTTCAATGGAATAGAAATTAGAACTGAGGGGCAACCATCATTCGCGTAGGCGAAACTATCGGTATCTGTTCCTGTTGTTCTGCTAAGCGTACGCCATTGCACAGGAATTTTTTTCTTACCTGAGATATCTTCAACAAAAGCCAATAACTTATTATGCACCGCTGGAGCATAAGCAAGTGACGGGCCTTTTCCGCATGCAATATCGCCTTCAACAATTTTATTGATCATTGGTGTAGTAGTGTCATGTGTAACATCGGTAACAATTGCAATATTGGGTTTTATTCTGCGTGCAATCATTTCAGCGCCGCGCAAACCAATTTCTTCCTGAACTGCATTTACAACGTACAAACCAAAAGGCAGTTTGTTTTTGTTGTGATTGATGAGCCGCGCAACTTCTGCAATCATAAAGCCACCAATGCGGTTATCGAAAGCACGGCCAATAAAATAATTGTTTGCTAATTCATCAAAGCCGTCCTGGTAAGTAACAACAGCGCCAATATGAATACCTAATGCTTCAACGTCTTTTTTTGAACGTGCGCCACAATCAAGAAATAAATTATCCGGTTTGGGTTGCGGTTCTTTTGGTTCGCTGCCCGCATGACGGGTATGAATGGCGGGCCAGCCAAATACAGCTTTCACCGGTCCTTTTTTACCGTGAATTATAACACGCATTGCCGGCGCAATCTGATGATCAACACCGCCGTTGCGCTTTAAATAAATTAAGCCCTGATCATTTATATAATTTACAAACCAGCTTATTTCATCGGCATGTGCTTCTATTACAACTTTAAATTCTGCATTTGGATTAATTACAGCCACCGCAGTGCCGTAAGGATCAGTATAAGTTGTGTCAACAAAATCTTTTACATAATTCAACCATACTTTTTGCCCGCTGCTTTCGAAGCCAACCGGTGAGGGAGTGTTAATATATTCTTTTAGAAAGTTTAATGAGTTATCTGAAATTAATTTTTGCGTTTTTGTTTTTGATGTAGCCTTTGCCATTTTTATAAATATAATTTTAAAACTTAGATGCTCAAAGATATGCAGTTGCAGTGTGCGACGCAAGGAACAATGAATAACGATGCACTGCTGGCTACATAAAAATTATTTAAAAAACTTGCGGCGCAAGTAACTTGCAGGTAATGTTGAAAGTTATTAAAGCAGTTTTTTTTGGCAACTATTTTATTGGGTTAATAGCCATTGCTTTATCTGTTGAATCGTGTGTGCAGTTGAGGCTTCCGCTGAATTCTTTTACATACTACATCATACTTTTCTGCATAACTATTTTTTATTACACCTACGCTTATTTAGGTCCTTTAGGCACGGGTGATAATATGAATCCGCGTAAAGCCTGGTACAATCGAAATCATACTTACATTATTTGGAGCCAGCGAATTTTGTTTTCTGTTTGCATTGTATTCGGTGCATATTTTATGTATAAAAATTTTTCAGGAATAGAAACTTTATCATTTAAATATTGGATTGTTGCCGGCGTAATAGCATTAGCAGGAATTTTTTATTATGGATTATTGCCAAAGTCTTTTTATAAGATAACACTGCGAAACACCGGTTGGCTTAAAGCTTTTATAATTGGTTTTGTATGGGCCTGTTGCGCAAATATTTTAAGCTTTATTGTTGTACAAATTGAAAATGGCCCGCACAAAGCAGAATTATTTTTATTGCTTTGGTTATTTGTAAAAAACTGGATGTTCTGTACCGTTAATGCCATCATTTTTGATATTAAAGATTATGCTGATGATTCAAACAAACAACTAAAAACGTTTGTAGTAACGTTTGGTTTAAGAAAGACAATATTCTTTGTATTGCTTCCACTTATAATTATCGGTTTACTTTCATTAATTGCATTTACTGCAAGCCGCGATTACGGCATTATAACGATTGGTTTTAATCTTATACCGTTTATTTTATTATTGATTATTGCATGGAGCATGCAGCGGCCGCACAAAATTTTATATTACCTGGTTGTAATTGATGGCTTAATTTTTTTAAAAGCCTTATGTGGAATTGCAGGCATGCAATTTATTAAACATTAGTTATGCCGAATGATTATAATGCCATCGCGAAATTTTACGATGCCTTAAGCCGCATTATTTACCAGCGCTCTATCATAAAAGCACAGCAATTTTTAATTGAGTTCATTGCAGATAATTACAAAGTACTGTTAGTTGGCGGCGGAACAGGATGGATATTAGAAGAAATTTCAAAATTAAAAAGGCAAAATGTTTCAGTTGTGTATGTAGAAAAATCTTCAGCTATGATTGAAATGGCTAAAAAAAGAACTTATGAAAATATTAATGTTGAATTTATAAATGATGCGATTGAAAACTCCGATTCGTCTCAACAATTTGATATAATCTTTACACCATTTTTATTTGATAATTTTTTGGAAGAAAAAATCCTGCTGGTATTTTCAGAACTTGATTCGTTGTTAAAACCAAATGGCGTTTGGTTATATGCTGATTTTGTAAATGATAAGTTCAATAGAAAATACTGGCAGCAATTTCTTTTAAAAACAATGTATTTATTTTTTAAAATAACAACCGGTATTGAAGCGCAGGAATTAATTGATATGCGACCTTATTTTGCAAATGCTTATCAATTAATAGCAGAGCAATTTTTTTACAGCCGGTTTATACAGGCAATTGCTTACAGGAAAAAATAATTATTGTTTTAAAAAAACAAGATCGGGGGATTGGACGGTATCGCTTGTATGATTTGCCTGGTCACGCATCCAAAAACGGAAATAACTTGTATCATCCTGTTGTGAACATGCGCCCAGGTTTGGGGGGAATATGCTGCCATAGTTGAACGTAAAATCAAATTCTGCTTTAACGTTTTTGGGCGGATCAAAGTTGGGAATTGCAAAACTGTCAATATTAGATAAAGAACCGCAGGCAGACACTTTTGAAACGCGTTGCACCCAGATCGTATCAACAACGTCTCCTTCTTTATCTGTACACTGCAGTTTAAAAAGAACTACAGACGGTTGGGGAAACACTGTCGCATTCACCCCATCAAACTTGAGCGTTGGGTTTGTATTATATGTATCTTTTGAGCAGGTTACACATCCAATTAATAAAGCAGCAACCAGTAATTTAATCTTCATTTCTTTGTAATTGATTTCAGGCCATCATTTTTCATGGTAAATATACAACAGTAACCAATGAAAAATTATACAAGGCCGTTCAAATAGTAAAACAAACACAAATAACGCTTCATTGTGAACTTTTCATTTGTTAACAAAATTTTTCAGGGTAATATAGACTTTAATTCTGTCGCAAAAGAATTATGCATGTACCAATACAATCAAAATGAGACTTATAAAAACTGGCTGGATCAATTGCATATTAACATACATAAAATAACTGCGCCGGAACAAATTCCTTTTTTGCCGATCTCATTTTTTAAAACACATAAAATATTATGTGATGATGATAAATACGATGTGCTGTTTGAAAGCAGCGGCACAATGCAAACGTTTAAAAGCAGGCATTATGTAAAAAACATTAATGTTTACGTCAAGAGTTTTACAGAAGGCTTTGCACATTTTTACGGTGATATAAGAGACTGGTGTATTATAGGCTTGCTTCCATCTTACTTACAGCAAAAAAATTCATCGCTTATAAAAATGGTTGATGAATTAATAAAGTTGGGCAATTATAAGCAAAGCGGTTTTTATTTAGATGAATATGAAAAGTTGCATATCGTTTTGCAGCAGTTGGAAGATCAAAAGCAAAAAACATTATTGATCGGTGTTACGTACGCATTGCTTGATTTTGCAGAACAATTTCCTATACAACTCCGTTCCACAACAATTATGGAAACCGGTGGCATGAAAGGCAGACGAAAAGAATTAACAAGAAATGAAGTGCACGCTTTATTAAAAAAACAATTTAATGTGAAGCACATTCACTCAGAATATGGAATGACTGAATTGCTTTCACAGGCATATTCAAAAGCAAATGGAAAATTTTATTGCCCGCAGTGGATGAGAGTTTTTGTGCGGGATGAAGATGACCCATTACTGGTGAAACGAAAAGGCAAAGGCGCCTTGAACATTATTGATCTTGCTAATGCAAACAGTTGTGCCTTTATTGCAACAGATGATGTAGGAGAAGTTTATGATGACGGAAGTTTTTCAGTTGCAGGAAGATTAGATGGAAGTGATATTCGTGGCTGCAGTTTGATGGTTGTATGATAGCGATTATATTTGCGTGTTAGTTTTAATAGTTTAAACGTTTCAGCGTTTCATTGTTATTTTGATTAACTTTTAAACTCTTAAACTTTGAAACAATGAAACTCGTACGGCCCGGGTGGCGAAATTGGTAGACGCACCGTCTTCAGGTGGCGGCGCCGCGAGGCGTGCTGGTTCGAATCCAGTCCCGGGCACTCAATCAAACTTCCATTTTTTTAAATTCCTTTGTTAGTCGGGAGAACCTTTTTCTAAAGTCTTTATACTTTTCTTTATCAGCTTTATAATTAATTGCCTTTTCAATATTTTTTTCCGCCTCATTTGTTTTTGACAATGCTCCCAACTTCATTTTTGTCAGATGCATCTCATGTCTTAATTCGTCTAACTCTTTTCTTATACCAGTAAACTGTTCGTTATAGCTTTTTAATTGCTTTAATAAATCCGCTTTAAGGTTCTTTTCTTTTAACTCGTTTAAATAATCATCAAAAATTCGCAGCGTATTTATGTCCGCATTTAAATCAGAAATCCAAAGCCGGTATTGCAAATGAAGCCGCATAATTGATCTCATGTAAGTAACTGTTAAGTTTATGAATAACTAAGTTAGACAATTCAAATACCGATTTATTTTATTCTGAACAAAAATTTAAAACATTTGTTCTTTAAGAAAAATATCTATGGACAGTATTAATAAAAATCAACCTGAGAACAACACTGAAAACTTATCAGGCAATAAAGCAATAGAAAAAATAAAAACCCTTGCAAAAGGTACTTCATGTTTCTTTTGTACAAAAATTAAAGACGGCAGTTTTGAAACAAGACCGATGGGCCCTGAAAAAATTGATGATGAAGGCAACCTTTGGTTTTTAAGTGCATCAGACAGTCATAAAAATAAACATATAGCAGAAGATGCTTTTGTGCAATTGTTATTCCAGGGTTCTGCACATTCTGATTTTTTAAGCATTAACGGCAGGGCGGAAATTTCAAGAGATAAAAATATGATTGAAGAATTGTGGGACGGCATTATGAAAACATGGTTTACGGAAGGAAAAGATGACCCGCGTATTACAGTTATAAAAGTAGTTCCTGAAAGCGGTTATTACTGGGATACAAAACATGGACAGGCTGTTGCACTTGTAAAAATGCTTGTTGGCGCCGCTACAGGAAAAACGTTGGATGATTCAGTTGAGGGAAAGGTTAGTGTTTAGTTGATTCAAGCAATTCTTTTACTTCAATTTTTTGTAACTGCATGTTAGCAGGGCCGGTTACAACATAGCCACTAATATTGTATCGCGCCCCATGGCAGGGGCAATCCCAACTTTGTTCCGCATTATTCCATGCAACGGAGCATTTCATGTGTGTGCATGTAGGCTTTAATGCATGCAATTTGCCTTCTTTATCTTTATGTAATGCAATTGTTTCACCTTCAAACCTTACAACTTTGCCTTCACCAGGCGCAATATCTTCAAGCTCTTTTAACTTCTCATGTGTAAACCATTTTCCTACAAACATTCTCGCAACATCTGCATTATGCGATAAAAACGAAACAAAACCCGCTACTGGTTTTATGCGGTTTGGATCATACAATTTTATGTATGGATTGTCTTCATTAAGCACAATACTCTTTAATGTAAGCGCCGCAACGTGGCTATAGGTCATTCCATTTCCGCCATACCCTGTTGCTACTAAAATATTTTCTTTATGGCCCGGCAAATGCCCTATATAAGGCAATGCATCTGCGGGCTCAAAATATTGTGAGGACCATTTGTTCACTACTTCATCTACGTCAAAATATTTTTTTACGTAGGCTTCCAGTTTAGAAAAACATTCATCAGTGTTTTCAATATGGCCTGTTTTATGGTCTTCTGCTCCAACAATTAAATAGGTTTGATCTTTTATTTGTTGTGACCGGATGTAATGATATGGATCATACATATCGTAAAATAAATCCTCGGGATAATTTTTATTTTTCAGCGTAACAGCCATTGCATAACTGCGATAAGGTGCACACCGTAGATGTAACAGGTTAATACCAGTCGGGATATGAGTTGCATAGATCAAATATTGTGATTGAAAATTTCCTTTTTCTGTTACTATATTAATTATACCATTTTCCTTAATATCCAAAACGCGGCATTGTTGTAAAATAACACCACCTATTTCTTCAAATGCTTTAGCTAACGCATGCACATATTTTACAGGGTGAAATTTTGCCTGTCCATCAACCCGCATCACTTTTTTGTAATCGATGTTTATCGGCAAATTTTCCTGGTACACCGCTTTTACATTCACTTCCCGGCAAGCATCATGAATATCCTCTAACTCTTTTACCTGTTTATCATCCTGGGCATATAAATAAGCTGAAGCGTTTTGAAACCCGCAATCAATATTATATTCTTCAATATTCGATCTTATTAATTCAATCGAGTCTTTTGTTGATTGTGCAACCAATTGCGCATTTTCTTTCCCGAATTTATTAATGATAATATTGTATGGATTGTCGAGTAAAGTATTTAAATGTGCAGTGGTGCCGCCGGTTGTTCCAAAACATAAATTGTAAGCTTCAAATACAACGCAATTTTTTCCTGCTTTTTGTAATTGCAAAGCTGTAGTAATGCCCGTAATACCGCCGCCGACAATCGCTACATCAAAACTTTTTTTCAGTTCATTGTTTTGTGTTTGATATTCTTCAGCAGTATCCTGCCATAAGCTTATACATGAGCCGTCTCTTGCGATCATGTTTAACTTTTTTTACCTTGATTGATATTAATTTGCCGGCTCTTAATATTCGGTTGAGGTGTTGTACTGTGCGGCGTTTTCATACAAATGATTTTCAAAAAATAAGTGAAAAACCATGCCAGTCACAATTGGTCTTTATTTTTTGTTCAAACAATTCTTAAATTTTTCAAGCACTGTTTGCGTATAATAGAACTGAGCCGGAAAGCCTTGTTCTTTATCTGTTTTAATTATGCCGCTGTCAATAATTTCATTGTTATGGCAAATAGAATAATATGCAAATAACTCGTTGATATTTTTTTCAGGAATTGTAGCCGCATAACCTGTGGTGCCAATTCCATAATCGCTTAAAAACATTGAGCAAACATGTTTGCTCATCTGTTGTGCAATCTTTTCTGAAACGCAATTACATTCTATCGCATGCAATGGCTCAACCAAAAGATGCCTGGATTTTTGCCCAATGTTATAAGCAGTAATGCCGCCCTGGAAAATGAAAGAAGCGCCTTCAGCATTGCTAAAAGCAGCCTGAAGTAATCCGGACGTTACACTTTCTGCAACGGCAACAGAACATTTTTTGTTTTTAAGGATTGACGCGATTTCGTTTAATAATTCTTTATCAAACATTATTTTCTTCCAAAGATTTTTGATCCAAGGATCAATACTAAAACAAATAATACTAAGAAGATAAAGAATAAAATTTTAGCAATAGAAGCGGCACCGGCAGCTATTCCGGTGAACCCAAAAATTGCGGCAACAATCGCAATAATAAAAAATATGGCAGCCCATTTAAGCATATAAAAAGTTTTATTGAATTTACATAAATAAATTCATGCCATTTTTATCCTGACATAATTATTTGAATAGATTAAAAATTCACATGATAAAAAAGAGTGAGGATAAGTATAATGATGCTAAAGAAGAAAGTGACCCCGCAGAGACTCGAACTCTGGACCCGCTGATTAAGAGTCAGCTGCTCTACCAACTGAGCTACGGAGTCATTAATTACAAGAACAATTTTAGTGGGCTGCAAAAATAACTATTAGCGTATTTTGCAGCGCAAATATTTTTATGGCGGATCATTCGCAAAAACTCATCATTATTACAGCGCCTTCGGGTGCCGGCAAAACATCTGTTACAAAATATTTGCTTGAAAAAATTTCTCAGATCGCGTTTTCCGTTTCAGCCACCACGCGCAAAGCACGCAGCAATGAGATAAATGGCGTTGATTATTATTTTATAGGCGAAGAAGAATTTCACAAAAAAATCCGGGAAAACGATTTTATAGAATGGGAAATGGTTTATGAAGGAAAATATTATGGCACCTTTAAAAGTGAATTGAAAAGAATTTGGAAAGCCGGAAAAATACCTTTGCTTGATATTGATGTAAAAGGCGCAATACACGTGCATGAACAATTCGATAATAATTGTCTTACACTCTTTATTGAACCACCCTCAATTGAAGAATTGAAAAGAAGATTAGAAAGCCGGGGCACCGAAAGTTTGGAAAACATTCAAACAAGATTAAACAAGGCAGTTTTTGAATTAAGTTTTAAACACCAGTTCAATAAAATTGTTATTAATGATGATCTGCAGGTTGCCTGTAAGGAATCAGAAGCTGTTGTAAAAGAATTTTTAGGATTGAAATAAAATTTTCATGGCATCATTTCAAAATAAAACTGTTTTTATAACGGGTGCAAGCCGCGGCATTGGAAAAGCCATTGCTTTGCGATTAGCTAAAGAAGGCGCAAACATTGTAGTAGCAGCAAAAACTATTGAAGAAGATCCGCGACTTGGCGGAACTATATATACTGCCGCAACGGAAATTGAAGCAGCCGGTGGCAAAGCTTTAGCCGTGCAAGTTGATATTCGCGATGAAGAACAAATTAAAGCCGCCATTGAAAAAACGATTGAAACATTCGGGGGTATAGATATTCTTGTAAACAATGCGTCAGCTATTCAGCTTACGAATACGGAACGAACTCCGGCAAAACGTTTTGATTTGATGTTTGATATTAATGTTCGGGGAACTTTTTTAGTAACACAACATTGCATTACGCACTTAAAAAATTCAGGCAATCCGCACATACTTACTTTATCGCCACCAATTAATCTTAATGAAAAATGGCTGGCCAATCATGTAGCTTATACAATGAGTAAATACAATATGACTATGCTGTCTTTAGGTTGGGCAAGTGAATTAAAAAAATATAACATCGCATCAAATACATTATGGCCTGCAACAACTATAGCAACAGCTGCAGTAAAAAATTTACTTGGCGGCGAAACATTAATTAAGATGAGCCGCAAGCCTGAGATAGTAGCGGATGCTGCATATTATATTTTAAGTAAGGCTGCTGCTGTTTGCAGCGGTAATAATTTTATTGACGAAGAAGTATTGAAGAAAGAAAACATAACTGACCTGAGCGTTTATGCTGTTACGCCAGGCGGAAAGCTATATCCTGATTTGTTTTTATAAATGAAACGTTGAAACATTCAGGTGCTTATTATTTCACATCGAAATCAACAACCAATTTTTTTGTTCGCGGATGGCTTTGGCAAGTAAGAATAAAACCTTCTGCAACTTCGTCGGGTTCTAATCCATAGTTTACATCCATCTCAACTTTGCCTTCTAACAACTTTGCTTTGCATGTTGTACAAACACCGCCCTTGCATGCATAAGGCAGATCAGCGCCCTGGTGCAACGCTGCATCTAAAATGCTCGCATAATTAAACGGCAGATCAAAATCAAAGCTTCTGCCATCAAGATTTATTGTTACATGCGATACTTCATCATTATTCCCGGCGATAATATTCGTTTTCTTTTTTGCCTTGTTGGTATTTTCGGTATTGAATAATTCAAAGTGAATTTTTTTGTCCTCAATATGTTTTGATTGTAGCCAGTTTTTAACTGCGAGGGTCATTTCTTCAGGTCCGCATATAAAAAAATCATCAGCCTCAAGCGATGCGATGCGTTTAAATATTTGCTCGCATTTTGCCGCATCAATTCTTCCTTCATTCAACGGCGCTTCAGTATGTTCACGACTTAAAATATGCACCACCTGCAAGCGTGTAGTATATTTATTTTTCAGCGCTTCAATCTCTTCTTTAAATATTATTGATTGCCTTGTACGGTTGGCATAGATCAATGTAAACTGGCTTTGCGGCTGATTGGCCAGCCCGGTTTTAATAATAGAAAGAACCGGCGTAATTCCGCTTCCGGCTGCAATACATACATAATGTTTTGCATCGTTTGTATGCTGCAAAACGAAATGACCAAGCGGCGGCATCAACTCAATTTCATCGCCTTGTTGTAAAGTGTGATTAGCAAACATGGAAAAAATTCCGCCATCAACTTTCTTTACTGCAATGCGCCATTCGTTATGCAAAGGAGAACTGCACAATGAATAGGAGCGGCGGATATCTTCATCATTAATTTTTGTACGCAGTGTAATATGCTGACCGGGTAAATAAGAGAATTTATCTTTTAAATTATCAGGAATGTCAAGCAAGATAGAAACACAATCATCCGTTTCCCTGTGCACTTCTTTTATCTGAACCTTCTCAAAATGTGTTGACATGAATACAAGCCTTCATTATTTTTTTAAACCATCAATCAAAATCGTTATCATGTTTTCTTCCAGTTCTTCGCCGCTTATTTTGTGTTTACTGCGGTGCCAGCTTTCAATGCCACTTACTGCATGCAACACAATAAGCACAGCCGTTGATGCGTCAATTTTATTGATCTCGCCATCGGCAATTCCCTGTTCAATAATTACAGCAAAACGTTTACGGTAATTGCGCCGCTGGTTTTGAAAATTAGAAAGGTAAGGATCGGCAAGATAGCGCCATTCACGATCGCTGATATACACTTCCTGGAAATTTTCTATCATCTGCCGTATGTGAAAACGCAATAGTGTCTCCAGTTTCTCGATCGGTTTTGCATCACTTGTTTCCACTTTGCTGATATGTTCCCAAAAAAGATTGGCAACATTGAAACATATGTCGTGAAGCAATTCTGTTTTAGAACGAATATGATTATATAAACTCGCCGCCTCAACGCCAACACTTTCGGCAAGGTCTCGCATGCTTGCAGCCTTGTAACCTTTTTCATGAAACAGCGCAGCGGCAGCTTTTACAATCACGTCTTTGCGTGATCCATCTTTGCCGGTTCTTATTCTCGCCATGGCGCAAATTTAAATTATATAGTTTACTTATGTAAAGAAGGTATTCTTTGTAGCCAGCTACAATGCTTTATAGCAATAAGTGAGTCGCACAAAGAACGCTAAGAAAGTTAATTACATAATCTCTTATTAAATTTTGCAACCTATA
>JAFBAF010000115.1 GCA_019247895.1 Parafilimonas sp.
ATTAAGAAAAGACCTGTTGTAATTGAAACAGAACAAGGCGATACAATTGGTATAAGACACATGATGTATTTATCGTTAAGTTATGATCACCGGATTGTTGATGGAAGTTTAGGTGCATCTTTTTTAACAGCAGTAGCAAAAGAATTTGAGCATTGGAATTTGAATAAAAGTTGGTAAGTAACCTTTCAAAGAGCCGGTGCAAGCCGGCTTTTTTATTTTAGATACATAGTTTTAATTTGTCTTTTATTGCAACCATTAATTGCTTATGCAGCGTTGGCTTTACCTTTTAACCTTTGGGTTTTCTTTAATTACTCCTTCTATAATATTTGGACAAAATTGTAGTAACTGGTTGCAGGTAAATCAAGCGATTTCGGGTGTTCAAATTGGTGACTTAGATGTTTCAGGCAATCAATTGACGGTTGAAGCCCTCATAAACAGAACTACAAAATACACCAAGCTCTATAATGGTGGGGATGTAGTATCTAAACATGATAACCCTAGCGATGATAATTATTTGTTAAGGCCGACAGTTGCACAAATAACTACCAGTAATGGTTTTTTTCAAACACAAGCAGCGTGTGATATCGAGTTGAATAAGACTTATCATATTGCTATGGTGTATAATGGCAAAAAATTGAGATTTTATCGGAATGGATTTTTGATGAGTGAAGTAGATGCCTCTGGCAATTTATTTTTAAATAACTGGCTTACCAAAATTGGAACAACAGCAAATATTGCTTCACCGTATCCCGCAGATTTCATCGGTTATATTAACGAAGTTAGAATATGGAATGTTGCAAGATCGCAAGACGATATAAGAAAATATATGAATCAGTCTTTGCCAAACCCTTCGTCTCAAACAGGGTTACTCGCTTATTACACTTTTGATGATTTAAAAAATAAACAAGGCAACCCGCAATGGGATGGTTCAATACTTGGCAATGCAAATATTAATCAAACGAATCCAACCTGTTCATCATTTATCGCAGATTCATGTGCAATAAAACCAACAAATGTTATAGCAAATTTTACAGGGCCTGATACAGTTTGTGCTAACACTCCTGTTCAATTCAATAATACTTCTGTTGGTGCTTCAAACTATTACTGGAGCTTTTGTACGGCAGGTTTTAATACAACGCCGGTAGCCGATAATCTGGGAAATCCCGGCAATCTTTTAAAAACACCGGTTTTTATGGATTATATTCCGGATGACGATGGTAACTATTACGGCTTTATATCAAACTATGATAATGGGCATATAATTAAACTGGATTATGGTAATTCACTCTTGAACACACCCACGGCAAGTGATTTAGGAAATTTTGGGATAATACCAATTTATGCTGAAGGTATACAGGCAAAAAAAGTAAATGGCAAATGCTATGTATTTGTGGTTGCAGCCGGTGATGCTGCAGGCAATGCCTCTGCATTATTCAGAATAGATTTTGGTTCGTCTTTTTCTAATGCCCCCAGTGCAACCAGTTTGGGCAATGTGGGGAAATTACTATTTCCGCATGATCTTTTTATTACACAGCAAGGCAATAATTTTTATGGCTTTACTATCAGTATAAATAATAATACTATTACAAGATTTGATTTTGGCAACAGCTTGGATAATCAACCTACAGGAACAAATTTAGGCAGCATTGGAAACCTGAATTACCCATGCGGTTTTAGCTTTATAAACAGCAATGGAAACTGGTATGCTTTTGTTGCAAACAGGGATGATAATTCGATTACAAGACTAAGCTTTGGTACATCGCTTACAAATAAACCAACTGGAAATAATATTGGGAATCCGGGTAATTTTTTAAATCGCCCGAGAGACATTTCTATATTTCAGTCGTGTGATGGAATTATTGGTTTGATTGTAAATGAAGAAAATGAACAAACAGGAAGAATAACTAAGCTTGATTTCGGATCCGATTTATTATCAAAGCCACAGGCATCAGACCTTGGTAATTTGGGAAAACTTAAATTTCCGCATTCTATTTCAAAATTTTTTCTTGAAGGAAATGATATCTATTCTTTTATTACAAATGTTAGTAACAATACAATAACAAGATTACGTTACACAGGTTGCACAAGCATAAATATCGCTTCATCAACCCAACAAACACCGCCACCTGTAACATATACTGCAGCAGGGATCTATAATGTGAACTTATTAGTTGATATAGGGCTTCCAACGCAAACTTCTTTTTGTAAACAAATTACTGTGCTTAATTGTGATACTGTTTGTAATCTGAAGGCAGGCTTCATTCATCAGCAAAATACCTGTAATCCAACAATCATTCAATTCAATGATACCACTTCAAATACTGATAGTATAAAATGGGATTTTGGAAATGGCAAAGTTGATACTGCACATAATCCAATAATAAAGTATGCGGACTATGGTAAGTATATAGTTCAATTATATGCTAAAACAACTGCAGGCTGTGCAGACACTGCAATTGATACAATAAATGTGAATGTTAAAAAAGATAGCGCTATTATAACCGGAGATACTTCTATTTGCCTCGGCAACTCTGTTCAACTTAATGCAATTACAGGCTTGCAATATTGCTGGTCGCCGGCTAAGAGTTTGTCAGACTCATCTATACAAAATCCTATAGTCACACCCAAGATTAGCACAAAATACTATCTCAATATTTTAATAGCAAATGATCAGCCGGTAGTGCAAGATTCAATTACCGTAACAGTTATACAACCGCCCCTAGTAAATGCAGGTAATGATACTTCTGTTTGCGATGGTTCATCTGTTCAGTTAAATGCCGGCGGCGCACATAATTACAAATGGAATGCATCATTGTTTTTATCTGATACAACCATTTCCAATCCTTTAGCAACCCCGACGAACACAACAAATTTTATTGTGACAGGTTATAATGCTCAGGGTTGTTTTAGTAAAGACACTGTACAAGTTGCTGTATTCGCTTTACCTGTTATTTCGCTTACACCTGATACTGCTATCTGCAAAGGAGGTTCAATAATGTTGCAGGCAAATGTTGCCGGAAATATTACTTATAACTGGATTCCATCCACTGGCTTATCTAATTCAAATATTTATAACCCTGTTGCAAGCCCGCCTGATTCAACAAAATACTTCGTAACAGTAACTGATTCTAATAATTGCGTTTCAACAGATAGTGTAATTCTAAA
>JAFBAF010000123.1 GCA_019247895.1 Parafilimonas sp.
TTACCATTCTTATGCTGTCATAGTTAATCGGATACCTTCTTTTACTGCGGGCACAACTTCTTTTCCAAACAACTCAATTGAATGCATCATCTTTTCATGCGGAATATCGCCCGAAATTATTTGTGCAAGAAAGCGTGTATTATTAAATAGTGTGTGCTGATAAATTAATTTTTCTATTACATCCTTCGCACTGCCAACAACCAGAGGTCCGTCGGCCTCACACAAAGCTTCGAAATGATCTCTTGTCATTTCACTCCAGCCTCTTTCTTTACCAATCTTATTCATCACTTTACTATAGATCACCCAAAACTCATCCCGTGCTTGCCCACTTGAGTCAGCAATGTAAGTATGTTCATTAATGCATAGCTGTAATTGGTTTACATCGTGACCTGAACGCTTTGCGGCATTGCGGTATAGATCTGTAAGCTGCGTAAAATAAACAGGATTACCACCAAGAATGGCAATCGTTAACGGTAAATTCAAACTGCCTGCACGCACAACAGACGCAGGTGTTCCGCCAACGGCAATCCATACAGGTAATTGCTGTTGTAATGGTCTTGGATAAACTCCAAGATTATTTATCGATGCACGATGCGTTCCTTTCCAGTTTACAATTTCATGCTGATTGATGTTTAAAAGCAAATCCAGTTTTTCAATAAACAATTCATCATAATCATTCAAATTATATCCAAACAAAGGAAATGATTCAATGAATGAACCACGCCCCGCCATTATTTCTGCACGGCCATTTGATATCAGATCAAGCGTTGCAAAATTTTGAAATACACGAACAGGATCTGCTGAACTTAAAACAGTAACAGCGCTTATAAATTTTATTTTTTTCGTAATGCTTGCCGCAGCAGCTAATATTATTTCGGGTGCACTCACAACATAATCTGCACGATGATGTTCGCCTAAAGCAAAAACATCCAAACCAATTTCATCCCCAAGCTGTGCATACTGCAATAAGTCCTGAACTTTTTTATGTGCATTAAGTGCTTTGCCTGAAACTCTGTCCGGTACAATTTCTCCGAATGTGCTTATTCCAAATTCCATACAATAAAAATAGGTTGAAAAAAAATGATAGAATGGTATGTAAGCAGGAATGATAATTATTTATTCATTTATCCAATATCTTCACCCAAATATAATCATCGAGCAAAATATTATTTTTAACGGCGCTTTTTCGGCGAATGCTTTCCAGGTAAAAACCATTATTGCGCAACACTTTCATAGACGCTTTGTTATGTGCATATACTTCAGCATATAAGCGTACAACATCAAATTCCTTTTCAATATGATCAACCAAGATATGCACAGCTTGGGTAGCAATTCCAAGATTCCAATAAGCTTCACCAATAAAATAACCTATCTCAATATTCTTTCGGTAAACATCTGCTTTTAATACACTACCGATGCTTCCGGCAAGTGCAGATTTATAAATAATTGCAAAGTTCACAACAGGGTTTTGCGTGTTGCAATGTGCTATCCACTTTTCAGCATCAGTTATCGCGTATGGAAATGGAATGCTATCTCTTAAATTATTCCAGATATTTTTATTATTGGCGATATATGCAAGTTGACGAGCATCCTCTTTTTTCCACGGACGCAGCATTATGTCTGGCATAATGGTTTCTCTTAATATTAATCGGATATAACCTTTGCAATTAAATGCAAAAAGTTTAAATCAATAGCGTGCTGAAGTTATAAATATTTATGTTTAAAACTCGCAGTTCTTTGGTGTGCGGGCAAAGGGAATTACATCACGAATGTTTGTCATGCCTGTTACAAATTGAACCATGCGTTCAAAACCTAAACCAAAACCTGCATGCGGAACAGAACCAAAACGGCGCGTATCCAAATACCATTGCATTTCATCAACAGGCACATGCATTTGCTGCATGCGTAAAGTAAGCTTTTCTAATCTTTCTTCACGCTGACTGCCACCAACAATTTCACCAATGCCGGGCGCCAAAATATCCATCGCTGCAACTGTTTTTTCATCTTCGTTCATGCGCATGTAAAATGCTTTTATGGCCGCAGGATAACCTGTAACAATAACCGGCTTTTTAAAATGCTTTTCAACTAAATAACGTTCATGTTCACTTTGCAGATCAATGCCCCAGTTTACATCGTACTGGAATTTTTTCTTTTTATAATGACTGCTGTTTACTAAAATGTCTATCGCTTCAGTATAAGTAATTCTTTCAAATGCGTTATTTAAAACGAACTGCAATTTCTCTATTAAACCAAACTCGCTGCGTTTATCTTGCGGCAATGGTTTTTCTTCATCAACCAAACGTTGCGCAAGAAATTCCAAATCTTCGCGGTTGTTATCCATCGCATATTGAATAATGTATTTTATGAACTCTTCCGCCAAATTCATGTTGTCTTCAATATCATAAAAAGCCATCTCAGGTTCTATCATCCAGAACTCTGCAAGATGTCTTGTTGTGTTAGAATTTTCCGCACGAAAGGTTGGACCAAAAGTATAAATATCACTGAAAGCCATCGCTGCTAATTCACCTTCCAACTGTCCACTCACTGTTAAGTTCGTACTCTTGCCAAAAAAATCTTCTTTAAAATTGATGCTGTTATCTTCATTGCGAGGTGGATTATCAAAAGGCAAAGTTGTTACGCGAAACATTTCACCGGCACCTTCTGCATCACTTGCAGTAATGACCGGTGTATGCAAATAGATAAATCCTTTATCATTAAAAAACTTATGAATTGCATAAGCCAATGAATGACGCACACGGAACACAGCGCCAAATGTATTGGTGCGA
>JAFBAF010000350.1 GCA_019247895.1 Parafilimonas sp.
TGATTATTTTTTTATGAAGTGTTTGCTGTTTGCAAAAGTGAATTTAAGTGAAGAGGAATTCCGCCTGTATCAAAGATTGTTCGATATTATGCAGGCGCAGTTAATTTTCCCTGATATAATTATTTACCTGCATTCGCCGGTGCAAAAATTACAAAAAAATATTAAAAAGCGCAATCGTGTGTATGAACAAAATATTGCTGATGAATATTTATTCAACATACAGGAAACATATACAAGCTATATCAAACAACACAACATAAAAACCATTTTTATTGATGCTTCCAATGCAGATTTTTTAAGCAATGAAGCACATTTGCAAACAATTGTTGATGCTTTGAATAATGAACTTGATCATGGGCAGCATTATTTCAGTTTACCTTAAACATAGAAGTTCATTCTTCAATCAAGCATGGTAATGTAATTTCGCGACGATGGCAAATCAAGATAATTTCTCTTCGAATTCTCCTTTTATTTCCGTTCGTATTCCTGAATTCAGAAACCTTGTTGCAGGCAGATTTTGTTTTACAATGGCTTTGCGCATGATGACAACTTTGCTTGGCTGGTGGATATACAATTTAACCAATGCGCCCTTTGCCATTGGTTTAATTGGTTTAAGTGAAGTTGTGCCTGCAGTTTCACTGGCTTTGTACGCAGGCCATGTAATAGATTTAAGTGATAAGAAAAAATTATTGATACGCGGTATTATTTTTTATTTTACTGCTGCGGTTATATTGTTGTTGCTTTCAACTAAAAATGCCTCACATGTTTTTTCGAATAATAATCTTGCAGTATTTATTTATGTAATTGTTTTTTGCACAGGTATTGTGCGTTCGTTTACAGGCCCGGTATTTAATGTAATACTCGCACATGTAGTTCCAAAAAATATGTTGCAAAATGCAACAACCTGGAACCAGGGTTCCTATTTATCAGCATCAGTTAGCGGGCATGCAGTTGGAGGTTTATTAATAGCTGCACTCGGCAATACCGGAACATTTACAGTAATTCTATGCCTGATCGCCATTGCATTTTGCATATTGATCAATATAAAGCCAAAGCCACCGATAGGAGACAAGAGTGAGAAGAAAACATGGGACAGTGTAAAAGAAGGATTGAGCTTTGTTTTTAAAACAAAGGAAATTTTAGGAGCTATCTCACTTGATCTTTTTGCTGTATTGTTTGGTGGCGCTGTTGCAATGGTGCCTGTTTTTGCAAGAGATATTCTAAAAGTTGGTGCAGAAGGATTTGGTTTTTTAAATGGTGCCTCAGATATGGGCTCTATTTGCAGCGTAATATTGCTGACTATTTTTCCGATGCGCACTAAACAGGGTTATAAATTATTAATTGCGGTGTTTGGGTTTGGTGTATGCATTGTTTGTTTTGCAATTTCTAAATTGTTTATCCTTTCATTTATTGCATTGTTAATTAGCGGCATGCTGGATGGAATCAGTGTTGTAATTCGCGGTACAATTATGCAATTGAAAACACCTGATAATATGCGCGGTCGTGTAATGAGTGTGAACTCAATGTTCATTAATTCGAGTAATGAATTCGGACAGTTTGAAAGCGGGGTGATGGCAAAACTTATGGGCGTAATTCCCTCTGTAATTTTTGGTGGCTGTATGACGATGGCCGTTGTAATTGTTACCTGGTTCAAAGCCCCATCGCTGAGGAAGATGGAATATTAACTTCCGGTAAAAAATATTTAGTAAAAAGTTTTCAACATGTATATTGCGGTGAACCGATTGCTATGAGCACAACCACAGTAAGTTCAGTTTTTTCCGATTCAAAAAGTCATTATAAAATATTAGATGGATTGCGTGGCGTTGCAGCCATCATGGTTATTTGCATGCATATAATGGAGCCATTTGCTGGCGGCGATGCCACTAAAATGCATATCAATCATGGTTACCTTGCCGTTGATTTTTTCTTTTTGTTATCAGGTTTTGTGATTGCACATGCTTATGACGACCGGTGGAATAAAATGAGCATAAGAAGTTTTTTTAAACGCAGGCTTATTCGTTTGCACCCAATGATAATTATTGGTATGACGATTGGTGCAATTTGTTTTTATTTCGGCGCGCCAGATATTATTGCGTTTCCAAACATCAGCGGCACACCTGTCTGGAAAATGATATTAGTAATGCTGATTGGTTATACATTAATACCGGTTCCTTTATCACTTGATATAAGAGGCTGGGGTGAAATGCACCCGCTGGATGGACCTGCATGGACACTTTTCTTTGAATACATTGCAAACATCATGTATGCACTTGTTTTAAGAAGAGCATCTAAAACAGTACTTGCAATACTTGTGCTAATTGCTGCAGCGGCATTAATACAATATGGCGTAACTAACAAGAATGGAGACTTAATTGGCGGCTGGTCCGTAACCGCTGAACAGTTGCGTATCGGTTTTACAAGATTGAGTTATCCATTTCTCGCAGGTATGTTATTGGCTCGTGTTTCAAAACCTGGCAACATGGGCAATACTTTTGTATGGTGCAGTTTATTGTTGATTGTTATGCTTGCAATACCAAGAATTGGCGGCAGCAATACAGAATATTTTTGGATGAATGGATTATATGAAGCTCTGATCATTATAATAGTATTTCCAATAATTGTTTATTTAGGCGCAAGTGGCAATATACAAAATAAAAAGGTAGAAGCAGTGTGCCGCTTTTTAGGTAATATTTCCTATCCGGTTTACATCATCCATTATCCACTTATTTATATATTTTTTGGATGGGTGATAGATAAACATAAAACAATTGAGCAGGCATGGCCATTTGGTTTGCTTATATTAGTTGGCGCTGTTACACTTGCTTACCTGTTTTTAAAACTCTACGACTTACCAATAAGAAAATGGCTTACAGAAAAATATTTACCGGGAAAGAAAGTGCCTGCACAAGTATAGGGAACGATATACAGATAAGCCGATTGTTGCCTGTTTGATAATATCCATTATTGCAGTTAAATAAAAAGATTGTGACAGCGTAATCAACATAAAAGATGATGATTGAGTGAAGTTCTAAAAAATATAAGATTGTAATAATCTCTGTGTAGGCGCTGCATCTAAAAAAAGTAAAACAAGATCACTTAATGCCATAGGCTTAATATATGCCCGGCATATTGCCGCGACGGATATTTAATAAATAATTACTGCTATCGGTTTATTGCTGCAACATATTTAAAAATAACTTTGATAATTATCCTAGTTAATATTTCTGCCTTAAATAAATTATTATGCAGTTAAAAAATATTTTTCTCTTAGCAGTAATCTTCACACTTATTTATTCAACAGGCTGTGCAAATAATAATCCCATGCCGGTTGCTAACAGCAATGCAGATACAGTCGGGTTACCGCCTGTTGAAACAAAACCGCCAAACAGTAATTATAAACCCGCATTTAACGGGCAAACAAGAATTGCAGGAGTAAAAACAACAACACCTTATAAGGTTGAAAAAATTGCAAACAAACTTGGATCTCCGTTTGCTATTGTAGCTATGCCTGATGGCAGATTAATGATAACCATTAAATCAGGCTATATGGAAATTCATGATGCAAACGGAAAACTTGTGAAAAAAATCACAGGTATTCCTGATGTGGTTTTTGCCGGACAGGGAGGTTTGCTTGATGTAACGTTTGATCCGAATTTTGTTGTCAATAAATTAATGTACTGGAGTTATGCTGAAAAATATCAGGGTGGGAATACTACAGCAGTTGCAAAGGGAAAATTGAATGAGGCTGCCGGGAAAGTTGAAAACGTATCAATAATATTTCGCGGAACACCTACAAATAGTAACCTGCAATATGGATCACGATTAGCGTTTGATAAAGATGGAAATCTTTTTGTAAGCGTTGGTGAAAAGTTTGCTAATGAATCGAGAGTGAAGGCTCAAACATTAGATACTTATCTTGGAAAGATTATAAGAATTACAACAGATGGTAAGCCCGCAGCAGGAAACCCATTTCTTAATAAACAAGGAACAATGCCCGCAATATTTTCTTATGGGCATCGCAATCCCGAAGGGCTTGATATAAATCCAGCAACAGGAGAATTATGGGAATCTGAATTTGGACCGCGTGGTGGTGATGAAATAAATATTATTCGCGCCGGCAAAAACTATGGCTGGCCTGTTATAACGTATGGCAGAGAATACAGCGGCGAACAAGTTGGTGAAGGCATTCAGCAAAAACCAGGAATGGAGCAACCTGTTTATTATTGGGATCCCGTAATATCACCAAGCGGCATTTGCTTTTATAAAGGCAATGCAATACCCGAATGGAAAAATAATTTATTCGTTTCTTCACTTAGCGGTCAACATCTCGACCGGCTTGTTATTAAAAACAATAAAGTTGTTGGTGAAGAAAGATTGCTAACTGATATAAACAATCGTATACGCGATGTAACTTATTTAAACAATATGTTGTATGCTATAACTGATGATGGTGATATTTACCGCATTAGTAAAAAGTAAATGATAAAAACCCGGTTGAAAATCATTTAAAATTTATAGAAAGGCTTTATTAATTCGCTAACTTTTTTCTTTTATACATCATGCGTATAAACGTTGGCAATACAATTAGCAACAACGGCATTGCAATAACAAATCCACCAATAACCGCAATCGCTAATGGCTGGTGCAATTGAGCACCTGTTCCGATGCCTAATGCTATTGGCGCAAGTGCAATGATAGCACCCAATGCTGTCATTAATTTTGGACGAAGACGTGTTGAAATTGCATAAATCACTGCATCATCTGCATTATTAGTTTCTTTATAAATTTCTTTGAACTGCAAAAAAGTGAAGATGGCATTTTCGCCAATAATACCAACGATCATGATTAAACCCGTATAACTTCCAACATTTAAGGGTGTACCTGTAAAATATAAAGCCATAAAACTTCCTGCGATACCAAGCACTGCAATCAATAAAATTATCAGTGCGATCCGGTAATCTTTAAACATAAAAAGTATCACACCAAATACCAATAAGCTTGAAGTAATAAGTATGATCAATAATTCATGAAATGATTGTTGCTGTTCAGCATAAGCGCCGCCATATTCAATACTATAACCTTGCGGTAATGAAACTCTTTTTGAAACTTGTTGTTGTATTTCTTTTATTGCACTTCCCAAATCACGGTTATCTAATCTTGCTTCAACAACACCCATGTTCTGCAAATCTTCACGGTCAATTTCTGCTTGCCCTGAATCCGCAACAACGTCAGCAAGCGATGCAATAGATTTTAATTGACCATTCGGTAAAAAAATCTGCATCTGTTTCATTTCAGCCAAGCTGCGTGCATTATTTCCTGCATACATAATGCGCACATCCGTTTGCTGGTCTTTATCATACACACTGCCAACAATATTTCCTTCAACAGCAGTTTGCAATTGCGATTGAAAATCGGTTGGTGTAATTCCATACTGCGCAAGGTTTACATAATTTGGCAACACATTAATTGTTGGTCCTGTAAATATTATTCCATTAGCTACATCAGCAGTGCCTTTTACACTATCAACAATATTTGCAACCTGTTCCGATAACGCATGCAGTGTGCTTTCATCGTTACCAAATATTTTAATTTCTATTGGTTGAACCGAAGTCATCAGGTCACCCAACATATCGCCGATCACTTGTCCGAAATCAACTTTCAACGCAGGTTGTATTCTTTCTATGCGTTGGCGTAGATCTGAAATCACTTCATCAGTACTGCGGCTTCTGTCTTTTTTTAATTGAATTAAATAATCACCGGTGTTTGGCTCTGTAATAAAAAATCCCATTTGCGTTCCCGTACGTCTTGAGTAAGCCTGCACTTCACGAACTTTTACAATTTCTTTTTCGGCAGACTGCAACATGCGATTTGTTTCTGCCAGTGATGTTCCCGGCGGCGAAGTATAATCCAACACAATACTTCCTTCATCCATCTCCGGCAAAAAACCTGTTTCAAGGTTTGGATAAATTAAAACAATAGCAATAATAAGCGCAGCAACGATTACAAAACTTATATAAGAATGTTTTATAAAAAATGAAACCCAGCGTTGTTTTTTTATTGTATGCGTTTCTTCTTTTGACTTTTGCTTTTTGGTTTTTGATTTCTTTGAAAACAAAATATAAATAACCGGCAACGCTAACCATGTTACAAAAAATGAGCACACTAATGTTACAAGCATTGTGTTGGTGAGCACAGTAAAATAAGCGCCTGCAACGCCGCTCATTAATTTAAAAGGAAGAAAAATTACAATAGTGCTTAATGATGAGCTTACCATTGCGGGAAATAAATAACTTATTGCTCTTTGCACTAATACGAGTGATGATTCATCAGGATGTTCTTCGTGTGTGCGATGGATTTGTTCAACAACAACAATTGCATCATCTATTATTAAACCTATGGCTGCTGCAATAGCACCAAGCGTCATTATGTTTAATGTTTGTCCGGTTGCATACAACACAATTATGGTAAGCAATAAGGTAACAGGAATGGTAACAAGAATTACGCTGCTTGCTTTAAACGAATGCAAAAAAAGAATGGCGACAAAAATGGCTAAAGCCAAACCAATCCATAAACTATCTGTAACACTTTTAATTGCATCGTTCACAAAATCTGCCTGTATATAATATGGTTTGATCGTAACATCTTTCGGCAAAATTTTTTGAAGCGCTGTAACTTGTTTTGTCATTTCATCAGATACCTGAATCAGATTTGCATTCGGTTGTTTTACGATTGCAAGCAGTACACTTTCATGACCGTTTGCATTGATCTTTACATAATCCTTCGCATTATTAATACTTACATCTGCAATATCTTTTAATAAAGTAATGCGTTTGTTATTGTTGCTTACAACAATATTTTGCAACTGCTGCAGTGAACTAACCGATGCATCTGTAACAGTTAAATACATCTGCCTGTAATCATTCAAATAACCATTGCTTTGTATGATGTTATTTTGAGCGATAACATTGCTTACCATTGAAGGAGTAATGCTTAGCGCATTCATTTTTTGCTGGTTCAACACAACATCATATTCTTTTGTTTTACCACCGATCACCCGTACTTCAGAAACCCCGGTTACCCTTGATAAGTATGGCTTAATTGTATATGTAGCAAGCATCTGCATTTCAATGGGTGTGCGTGTATGGCTTTCCAAAGAATAACCCATCACCGGAAGAATAGAAGGGTTCATTCTTTCAACAGTAATATTTACGCCTGGTGGTAACGTATTTGCTATCTCACTAATTTTTGATTGTATGCGCTGCTGCGCTAAATCAACATTTGCATTCCAGTTTAAAAATGCCGACAATTCGCAACTGCCGCGGCTTGTAATGCTTCGAATAGTTTGCAGGTCCGGCACCTGTTTAATTGCATTTTCCAGCTGACGTGTTACAGTGATCATCATTTTATCAACCGGCTGCTGGCCTGCATCTGCAATAATTTTTATTTTAGGAAAAGTGATTTCAGGAAAGAGTGCAGTTTGCATTTTGCTGTATGCAAAAACACCACCGAGCAAAATGATGATGATGAGAACTGTGATGGGGTTTTTATATGTAACGTAGAAATTTTTCATTGTTAATTCAAAAGTGAAAATTCAAAACGCGTTTACTTTTGATTTTTAATTTTTTCTTTGTTCTATCTTCACTTTCGCCGTATCACTCAAACCATAATTTCCTGTAAGAATAATTATATCACTATCATTTAATGCTGGTTCAATAACCTGGATATTTCCATCCGATTCAATGCCTTTTTTTATATCTGTTTTTACTGCCACGCTATCATTCAGCAATTTCATAATCCAAAATTCGGTTTGTTCTTCGTTGCTTAACACTGCTGCTTTCGGCAATAACGTAACATTTATAAGTTGTTGTTTCAGCAACTGCACTTTTGCAATTAAATTTTCCGGAATTAGTTTATCTGTATTCACTTTAATTATATATCGCTGTGTTTGCGCAACAGAATCGAGAGTTGGCAATGCGGATTGAATATATCCACGCAACACTGTGCTATCTGAAAGGTGCAGCAACAAAATTTTATTTTGAGGCAGGTATGGTTTTAATTCATAAGGTAAATCCAATAAAAAAGCAAAGCTTGATTTATCTGTTATTTCTGCAAGTTGTTCTCCATCCTGCACATAACTTCCGGCTGTATAAGTTAGCTGTGTTACATAGCCACTTATCGGCGATTTAATTCTTGTAACACCTTCAAAATGCAATGAAGTATCAAGATTATTTATAGTGTTACCCAATGCAACTGCTTCTTTTGTTTTAATAGTGAAAAGCGTTTGGCCTTTGCTTACATAGTCGCCGATTTTTATGTTGGATGATTGCAGGTAACCAATTGCATTTGCCTTAACAAAAGTTTTTAAAGTAAATGCTGAAGTCGCATTTAATTCAACTGTTTCATTTATGTTGCTTTGGGTAGGATGCGTAACAGTAACCTCACTCACTGCATCTTCCGGCGATACATCTTCTTCCCCGGCTCCTCCTTTGCTCTTGCAAGCATAAAATGCATACACAAAAAAACAAACTGCAAGTATGCGTATCGGTTTATTCATTGCTTATTCCAATAATTTATTTGAGTAATGATTTGAAATTGCTTTATAACATTTTGCGTGATGGTATTTTCCGAATTCAAAAAATTGCTGATTGCGATAATATAATCCGCAATCCGCACATCACCGGTAATGAGTAATTTTCGGTTGGCATCTATTAAAGTGTGCACATATTTTAATTGCTCATTTGTTTCACTGATTATTTGGTTAGTTGTTTGCAGTTGCTGAGAAAGTTGCGCCACTTGCTGGTGGTATTGATTTGTGTAAAAATCCTTGTTACTTACACGTGTTTGTTCAAGAATATTTAGCCGTTGATATTGCAGCCTTCGCTGGTTACCATCATAAATAGGAATGGTAAGGTTAACTGCTGCACTCAAGCCAAAATTTTTATAAGGCGTAAACGTTAATGATGAAACATAACCAGCATCGGCAGTAACGGATAATTTCGGTTTATATGCAAGAGCAATTTGCTGCGATGCATTTTTCAACAATAAACTATCTGTTGTAAATTTTTTATAGAAGATAGAATTATTATAATCCGGCAATTGTTGCAATTCTATGTGCGGTGAATCAAGTGGTGTAAAAGAAGTATCAACGAGGCCGCATAAATAATTAAGGGTTGCGTAATCATTTTGATATTGTTGCTTCGCCTCCGTTTTGGTGAGGTGTTGCTGTTGCAGTGTAACCAGAAAAGTGAGATAATCAGTTTGGCGGTAAACACTTGCCTGTGTAAGTTTTTTTAATATCGTGTCTTCTGATGAAAGCAAATTATAAATTTCATTATTGAACTTAAGTTGCCGCCAGCTACCGTACGCAGCAACATATGCAGCGGTAATTGTACGGCGCAGGTCTTGTTCCGTAATTTTTCCTGCAATAGAAATAGAATCATTCAGCAATTGAATTCCGTTAAACTGGATTTGTAAATTTCTTTTACCAACAAATGTTTTTGTTGCGCTTATTTGTTCATTGAAATTTCTAATATTGGTAATGATCTCATCATAACCATAACCATGAATTACAGGTGCATAATAATTATTGCTGACGCCATTAACCTGTGGCCTGTATGCCGCCAGTATGCGAAGGCTATCAATCCTGTTTAAGAAAACAGCATTGTTTGATTCTTTTATTAACGGGCTGTTTTGTATGCCCTGCTCAATAAAGTAATCAAGATTCTTTTGTTGTGAAAATGCAAATGCAGGTAATACAAAGAGTATAACCACAAATGCTTTTGTATGTCTGGTTAATGAGCAGAGCAATAAAGAAATTTATTAGTGTGCAAAACAACATTTAAATTTTGAGGAAAATTTGAACATCTACCACGTTACTTTAAATGTGTGTAAGTTAGGAGCGCTGTAAATATATGAACAATTATAGCCCGAAGCAATACATATTTGCTGAACGATAGATAAGCCCAGCCCATGATTAATAGCTGTCTTTTCCTGTATGGTAAATCTTTTAAATAATTGTTTTTCATCCAGGGAATGTGATATGCCTGTATTGCTTACTTCAAGATTACTGCGCAGCGATATTTTTATATGACCGTTATTCACATTATGTTTTGTTGCATTGCTCAAAAGATTGTTCAACAAAATTTCTATCAGTTGAAAATTACCTTTAATTATTTTGTCAGAAATATCTTGCTGCAATATTATATTCCTGCTTTTCCATAACTCGCTAAACTGGTTTATCTTGGTTTCAAGCAATTGCTTAATGTTAATATCTGTTTGTTCTGAAAATTGTTTGTTCTCGATTTTTGCGAGTAATAATAAAGATTGATTAAGCTTGCTCAAATTTTGCAATGCACCATATGCGCTTTGTATAGACTGGCTTTCTGCTTCGGATAATTTTTCATTTTGAATTAAAATATCAAGCTTGGATTGAATTACGGCTAAAGGAGTTTGCAATTCATGTGATGCATTCTCCGTGAACTCTTTTAGCGATTGATAATCTTGTTGTGCTTTATTTAAAGCATTGCTAAGCGTTTCATTTAAATAATTGAATTCATCAATAGTTGTGGTGTTAAAATTTATAGCCTGGTTATTACTCAAATTAAATTGTTGCGTAATTAATAATGTTGAATAAAAAGGTTGCCATAATTTTTTTAACACAATCCTGTTGATGATAAATGTAGCAGCGAGTATCAGTAATATCAATGTTATAGTTATGATGATAATAGTTTGAATTAATTCATCTGCGCCTTCAAGTGATTTGCTTACGTTCACCATGTACAAGTCATTATTTATATTTATGGTGAATCGGATGGTTCTTCTTAATTCTTGTTCGTGTTCTTCTTTATCATACACTTTATTTGTGAAAACTTTATTTGTTGCGTTAACGGGTTTTTTAATTAATGCGTACGTAGTGTATTGATCTTTCACTTCAACAACAGTAGGTAAATGATTATTTGTTTTTACATAAGTGAGTATTTCGTTTTTTTCGATCTTTAAATCTTCGTCAATCTGGTTAATTATAACGTAGCGCAGCAGAAAAGAAAATGCAGCGCAACCAATTAAAAAAATAATAACAGTTGATAATACATTGATGCGATTATATTTTGCAAACAATTTCATTTGGGTAAACTGAATTTATAACCCATGCCATATACAGATCTTATATAATCCGGGGCGCCTTGCTGTAATATTTTTTTACGCAGATTTTTAATGTGCGTATAAATAAAATCATAACTCGATGCTACATCCATATTATCGCCCCACAAATGTTCAGCAATTGCAGATTTGCTGATCACTTTATTTTTATTACTGATAAAATAGATTAATAATTCGTATTCTTTTTTAGTTAGATCCAGATTTGTATTTTTAACTAATGCTATTTTCTCGTTCAGGTTAATATGCAACTCATCAAAAATGATTTCATTTTTGCCATCGAACGATTTTCTGCGTATGATGGCTGCTACTCGTGCGCCTAATTCCGGCAAATGAAATGGTTTAGCTAAATAATCATCAGCGCCGGCATTCAATCCATAAATCTTATCATCCAAAGCATTTTTTGCAGAAATAATTATTACGCCATCAGCTTTGTTATTTGCTTTTAGTTCTTTTAAAATGTCTAAACCACTTCCGTTTGGTAAAGTGATGTCGAGAATGATACATGCGTAATCATACAATGAAATTTTTTCTAAAGCGGAATTAAAATCAAACGCCGTTTCTGTAATGAATTGTTCATTTGAAAGGTATTGGGAAATACTTTTTGAAAGTTCTTTTTCATCTTCTATTATCAAGATTTTCATGTGTTCAGTTTAGTGCTTTCTTTTCTATTTTTTATCATCGATAAAATTACAGATATGGTAATGCAAACTATAATTACACCAAGTGATATGAAAATTTCTGCATTTTTACTCAACCATTCGTCTATCCAATGTGCAGCTAACATTTTAAGCCCGATGAAAATTAAAACAACCGCGATACCCTGTTGCAGGTATTCAAATTTATTAACTGCACCTTTTAATAAAAAGAATAAACTTCGTAATCCAAGCACTGCAAAAATATTTGATGTATAGATCACCATTTTATCTCTTGAAATTCCCATTACTGCCGGAATTGAATCCAGTGCAAAAACCAGGTCGATTGATGCAAGCATCATTACTACCACAAATAAAGTTGTGTAAAAGCGTTTGCCATTTTCTGTTATCCAGAATTTCCCGTTTGCATCTTTTGTTGTTAACGGAAAAATCCTTTTTACAAACCTGTATGCCTTGGATGTTTCAGGATTGAACTGTTTGTCTTCATGAGATGAAAACATTTTAAATCCTGTGTACAAAAGAAATGCCCCGAAAATATATAATATCCATTCAAACCGCTGTACAAGAGCAACACCTACTGAGATAAAAATTACCCTGAACACTATGGCCATTAAAATACCGATGAGCAGTACCCGTGAATAATATTTTTCGCTAACCGAAAACGATGTAAAGATGAGCACAAATACGAAAATGTTATCAATGCTTAAACTCCATTCCATTAAATATGCGCTGATGTATTCAAGTGCTTTTTGTTGCCCGTCTTCTATCCATAAAAAAGCAAAAAAAGCAATAGCAAGTAATACCCAAAATATGGTTTGTTGCATTGCTTTCCTTAAAGTAATTTCTTTATTTTTTTTACTTAATAAACCAAGATCTAAAATGAGTGCAAGCACTAATACTGATGCAAAAACTATATAACTGATCGTTTCTTTTGACATGCAGGAGGATGTTATATTCCAAAACTATTTTTTCTTTTCCATTGATATACTAGGCCAAACAAAATAATAACTGCGATTGGTATAGCAATATTGATGAGTTGCCAACTAAGCTTTTGATTTTCGACTTTCTTTTTATCTAAGAGGCGGAGCATAAAATCTTTGTTGCGGCTTTCAAATATTCCGCTGGTGCTTGTTAAATAATCAACACAATTCAAAAAAAACTCACGGTTGGCGAAGCGATAATTTTCATAAGGCAATTCACCCATTGGTAATGCACCTGTTGTTTCACTCACTTCGTTCGTAACAATATCAGCATCGCTCATTACAATTTGCTTAGTAGTACCCAAATTACTTGCCGCAAATGGTTTGCCTAATGCTTTGCTTACAGAATCTTTTACATTTTGCGTGAGCCGATTTGTATATAAAGAATTGAATTTTCCTTCTAACAAAACAACAACAGGAATGTAATGTTCATTATAAGAATTAAAATTTTGTGCGCTGATATCATCCATGATTTTATTCAAACTAACTATAGCCGGCGAACTTATTAAACGGCTCGATGTATCGCTTGAAAGTAAAATAGTTTTTGCAACACCCGGAGATTTTACTGTATCAATACTGGATGGAAAAATTGATAAAACGCGATCTAAATTTTTTGAAACGATATTGTTATTCGGTGAAGAAAGAAAAGGATAATACGGCCACGGAAAACGCTGCATGCGCGGACTTCCATCTGCATTGTAACCTGTAACAAGCGGAATCTTGCTGCAATTCAAATCTTGCAATAAATTTCCGTTGATGCGTACGCCATAGCGAAATAAAATATCATCAATATTCAGGTTACGATCGAATGCAACAAAGTCTGCCTGGCTGCGCATCAAACTATCCAGTTCAGCATATAATTTATCAATGCACCAAATTACTTTTCCGCCATGCATTACATATTGATCAAGCTTTAACTTGTCTTCATCAGTAAACGGAACAGTTGGTTTTACAATTAATAAAGTATTAATTAATGATGGATCAGGATAAGATTGCTTCAGATCAAAGATTGCAAGCCTGTATTCGTTACGTAAACTTTGTACAAGGTCGTTTGCATTTTGCGGGCCGGCTTCACCGTTTCCTACACAATATGCAACAGTCGGAATATTTTTTCTTGTAAGCTTATCAATTGCATTTGCAAATTTGTATTCAAGCAAAGCTTCGGCTGCATTTAAAGTTGCTTCTTTATCTTCCTGCGGTTCATCATTTACAACATTATAATTTTTGAAAACGGTGCGGCTGCTTCTTAAATCAACAGCAACAGGCCGGTAATTTCTATACTCAATAATCGCAGAAGGAATAATTAATTGTTGTGTTGATTTTTCATTGGTTGAAGCAACATCAGTATTTTGTTCGAACACAACACCTGAATGTTGTAAACTATCGTAAAACATTGCACGATCACTATCATTCAGGTTTTCACCTGGTTTTTCAAAATGAAAACGAATCTGGTTGTGACTTATATCCCTGAACTCCGACAGCAGATCATTTGTTGCAATACTTAACTTTTTATAATCAGCAGGCAAATCGCCTGTAAGAAAAACAGTGATGTTAATAGTTGAATCAATATTGTTCAATAAAATTTTTGTTGATTGATTTAAGCTGAACCTTTTTTCTGCAGTAAGATCAATGCGATAACGCAATAAGGTTGATGCATAAATAACAGCAATCAAAATAACAAGCATGATGATCCATGCATTCTTTTTATTCCATGTTTTTTTGTTTGCACTCATGCTTTATCTTGATTCAATATTTTGTTTTGTAAGCGCAATAAAAAAAATAATGATAGCAGAAAAATAGATCACATCTCTTATATCAATCACACCTTTGCTTATGCTTTTATAATGAAAATTTATACCGAGCATTTGCACATAATAATCCCAGCCATTTGAAAAAAAAGGCAGCTGGCTTAATGCATCAAAACCTGTGTATAAGATCAAACAAACAAATGCGCCGCTTATAAAAGCAACAACTGTATTATTTGTAAAACTGCTTGCACACAAACCAACTGAAGTAAACACTGCGCCTAATAAAAACAAACCGATATAACTGCCCATTGTTGCGCCAACATCAATGCCGCCGGCAGCGCTTAAATGTTGCAATGAGAAAGCATATATGGTTGTTGGAATTAGTGCAAGCAATACAATTAATAACGCGCCAAAAAATTTCGCCCAAACAATTTGGGATGATGTAAGCGGCAATGTTTTTAATAACTCGAATGTGCCTGCTTTATATTCATCAGCCAAACTTCTCATTGTTATTGTTGGAATTAAAAACAATAAGACCCACGGCGCTAAAGAAAAAAAACTATCAAGTGATGCGTAACCAAAATCAAGCAAACTTGTGTTTGGGAAAACAAAAAATAACAAGCCATTTAATAAAAGAAAAACAACCAGCGCAATATATCCGGTGAGGCTGCTGAAAAACTGGTTCCATTCTTTTTTGCAGATCATCCACATGGGTTCAAAACTACTATCTATAAATTATCGGTAAAGAAGATTTTGGTAAGGTTTGTTTAAAACTGGTTACTTTTTCTGGCTGCCAAATAAAATGTTTGCAATTGCTTCTTTAAACGGAGCAAGACCATTCCAAAAAAACCTGTTTTCATCATGGCCTTTTTCACC